>NZ_DGYQ01000026.1:0-119738 GCF_002396765.1 Exiguobacterium sp. UBA5002 | reverse complement strand
AGTCTTATCTTCATGATCCAACTGGAAATGTGCGGGAAATGATCAACATTTGTTTAAAGTGGAAAGGAAGCGGCTATATACTACATACAAGACGTTGGTCTTGCAAATATGTGAAACTGCATTTTTTAAAATTAGATGCTTTACATCTAAGTTGAATCGTACTATTATAGATTCAATCCACTAATAAGTCGCAATTGTCTGACAAATTAAACCTCTGTTTATCCCGCGAAGGAGTGTGGTTACTGTGAAACAAGTGATAGAAGCATACAAGAGAAAAGATGCAGAAAAACGCATTCCTGTATTGCGTCTCGAAATCGATTATGAGCTTGCTACATTACACGATGCGATGGTGGCAAGTGACGCAGAAGCTGTTGGCGCAAGTAAAGAGCGCCTCGAAAAATATCGTCAAGAGATGGTACGTCTTGAAGCTTGATTTCAACGTTCCGATCTCTACCTTATAATAAAATATCAACTCTTCAACCAGCGAACTGTTCGCTGGTTTTCTTTTTTTTGTTACTATAGAAGAAGCTGGAAACAACGATGAAGGAGTGAACTCAAATGCAGATTGAGTTGGATGCGATAGATTTGATCAAACGAGCGGGAAAGTACATTCGTGAAAAAATTGATGGTTCGTATCACGTCGAACAAAAAACCGGAAAAAGCGATTTAGTGACAGAGATTGATCAAGCCGTCGAGGATTTATTGATTCAAGGTATTTTAGATCGCTATCCGAATCATCATATTTATGGGGAAGAAGGGCGAATCGCTCGACCCGATACACTCGAAGGCACGATCTGGTTCGTTGATCCGATTGATGGAACGATGAACTTTATCCGTCAAAAACGAATGTTTGCCATCTCGATTGCGATCATGATAGATGGTGAGTTACGTTATGGATTCGTCTATGATGTCATGGCGGACGAGTTGTTCCATGTCATCAAAGGGCATGGCGCTTATCAAAACGGCATACGATTACCACAAATCGAGGAGCGGAGTGTTAAAGAAGCAATCATCTGTATGAACGCGACCTGGGTGACACCAAATCGTCGAATCAATACGGATCGTCTTGCGCCACTCGTGCGACACGCGGTAGGTGTACGAGCAATCGGTGCAGCATCACTTGAACTCGCATGGACAGCTGCAGGGCGTGTTGACGGGTATATCACGATGCGTAATATGCCTTGGGATTACGCAGCCGGTCAGTTGTTGATTGAAGAGGTCGGTGGGCGTGTCGGAACGATCACAGGTGAATCAATGTCATTTCTCGAACAAACGAGTGTGCTAGCAGGGAGCCAGACGTTCGTTGAAGATGTTTTGACATTCGTACAAACACAAGAGGATTGAAAAAAGGTTTCTTTCGTTTTGAACGAAAGGAACCTTTTCGATCATGCTTGTTTTCGTAAACGTGCCTTTAAGACGAACCCAGCACCCATCGCAACAATCATCAAGATGACAGAGGCGATCGTCATCGGAACGTTTTGTTCCGCGATGAAGATGCCGATGGCTGCCATGGATCCTACGGCAAGCATGGCGAGTAATAAAAATAGCAGGCGCATGTTTTTTCCCCCTCTACCCGTGAGTACGTTAATAGTGTAGCGTGAATGAAGGATAATGAAAAGGCTTTCGGAGTGATGTCGAATCTTAGTCATTGCCAATTAGGACTCTACCTGTGCTATACTCTTAAAGTTGACCGAAAGTATGATAAGATTTATTTAAATGAATAGAAAGAGGTACACACCTATGACAACATTAGTACGAAATGATTTACGCAACGTTGCGATCATCGCCCACGTTGACCATGGTAAAACAACATTAGTCGATGAGCTTTTAAAACAGTCTGGTACGTTCCGTACGAACGAACAAGTCGAAGAACGCGCAATGGACTCAAATGACATCGAGCGGGAACGTGGAATCACGATTCTTGCGAAAAACACTGCAATTGACTACAAGAACACTCGCATCAACATCGTTGATACGCCAGGACACGCCGATTTCGGTGGAGAAGTTGAGCGGATCATGCGTATGGTTGATGGCGTCATCCTCGTCGTCGATGCACGTGAAGGCTGTATGCCACAAACACGTTTCGTTTTGAAAAAAGCACTCGAGCAAGGACTTCAACCAATCGTCGTCGTCAACAAAATCGACAAACCGATGGTCCGTCCTCTTGAAGTCGTCGACGAAGTCGTTGATCTCTTGATCGACCTCGGAGCTGACGAAGATCAACTCGAATTCCCAGTCGTTTATGCATCGGCAGTCAACGGCTCAAGTTCATTTGAACCTGAATTAGAAAAACAAGAAGATACAATCACGAACGTTCTTGATTTGATTCTTGAGCACACACCAGCACCTGTCGATAACACAATGGAGCCGCTTCAGTTCCAAGTGACGATGCTTGACTATGATAACTACCTCGGACGGATCGGTGTCGGTCGTGTCTTCCGTGGAGAAATCAAAGTTGGCGATAGCGTTTCGCTTTCAAAACTTGACGGCTCAACGAAGAACTTCCGTGTTACGAAGTTGTTCGGTTACTTCGGTCTAAAACGTGTCGAAATCGAAACAGCAAAAGCTGGAGATTTGATCGCGATCGCTGGTATGGAAGATATCAACGTCGGTGAGACGGTTTGCCCAACTTCACACGTTGATCCACTCCCATTATTACGTATCGATGAGCCAACGCTTCAAATGACATTCATCGTCAACAACTCGCCATTCGCTGGTCGTGAAGGGGATCTCGTTACTTCACGTAAAATCGAAGAGCGTCTTGAAAAAGAACTCGAAACAGATGTTTCACTTCGCATCGAAAACACAGACTCACCGGACCGCTGGATCGTTTCTGGTCGTGGGGAACTTCACCTCGGGATCTTGATCGAAAACATGCGCCGTGAAGGATACGAAATTCAAGTATCGAAACCGCAAGTAATCATCAAAGAAGAAGAAGGCGTCAAAGTCGAGCCATTCGAACGCGTCGTCATCGATACACCAGAAGAGTACACAGGTTCTGTCATGGAATCGATCGGTCTCCGTAAAGGTGAATTGACGAACATGCAAACAATGGACAACGGTCAAACGAAGATGGAATTCATCGTTCCTTCACGTGGTTTGATCGGTTACCGTAACGAATTCCTTTCTGCTACACGTGGATACGGAATCATGAACCACACATTCGAAGAATACCGTCCGTTCATCCAAGCGGACATCGGTGGACGTCGTAGTGGTGTTATGGTCTCAATCGAAACAGGTAAAGCAACTGCTTACGCGATCTCAGCTCTTGAAGACCGCGGAACGATCTTCATCGAGCCAGGTATTGAAGTATACGAAGGTATGATCATCGGCGAATGTAACCGTGATGTCGATCTCGCTGTCAACGTCGTTAAAGCAAAACAATTAACGAACATGCGTGCATCTGCAAAAGACTCAACGAACGTTCTTAAACGTCCACGTGTCTTCTCACTTGAAGAGTCGTTGACATTCTTGAACGAAGATGAGTACTGTGAAATCACACCACAATCGGTTCGTCTCCGTAAACAAGTCTTGAACAAGAACGAACGTGAAAAGCAAGAAAAACGTCGTCGTCTAGGTAAAGATTAAGTCTTGAACGAATAGGGGGACTGGCAATGAATGCACAAGCTGCCGTTGCTTCTGATTTCTCGAAATACGATATTCCGTTCATCGCGAAACTTCTCGGTATCGGAAGTGATCCGAATAACATCGAAGCGGGATTTTATCCTTTAATGATCACCGTCGTCATCTTGACGCTTGTCGTCTTTAAGTTAGGATTTGCTAAGGAACTAGCATGGTGGAAATCACTGATCGTCTATCTCTTGCTCGCCGTCTTCTCGGCAGCATTGACGCTTGTCTTCTGGACATGGCCGATTCCTGAAGTACTCTTAGCGATGGTCTTCGTACTTGGTATTTATCGCTTCCGGATGTGGATGGTCAAGCGTGAACGTGAACGGACAGCTTCTTGACGGAAGCATGTCATGAATCAAAAGAACGAATCTCTTCGGAGGTTCGTTCTTTTTTTGAGCCAATTCAGATGCATGATTTAAAGCGTAGCGGGAACAATGATACTAAAAGGGGGAGAAAACAGTGAAAGTAAGGTATGTCATACCCCTACTGTTAGCGGGTATCCTGATGGGGTGTACACAAACGTCAGAAGAATCGTCAACAGAGGAAACGAATCAGACGACACAAGAAAACAATCAACAGGATTCAGGTGATCAAGAAGCGACGCAATCATCTCAAGCGCAAGAAGGCGTCGTATTTAAAGAGCTAAACGCTCCGTGGAATATTGTCCGAGAAGGAGAAGTATTTTACATCACGGAACGAGAAGGAACGATTGTCAAAGGAGAAAAAGATGATTATGAACGGATGCGCCTTCAGCTGAAAGAGGATGTCCTCGCTGAAGGAGAAGGTGGATTGCTTGGGATGGTACTTGATCCTGATTTTAAGGACAATAAGACAGCATACGTCTACCATACGTACGCCAAACAAGGACAAGCGACAAATCGCGTCATCGCGATAAAAGAAGAGGGTGATCAGTGGACGGAAGAACGTGTCTTACTCGATGATATTCCCGGAGCGACGATTCATAACGGGGGACGACTGGAGTGGGGACCTGAGGGCGCACTCTACGTCACAGCAGGAGACGCAGCGAATCCCGAACTGGCACAAGACATTGATTCGTTGGCAGGAAAGATTTTACGTATCACATCTGAAGGGAAACCGTTCGAAGGGAATCAAAAAGGATACGTCTACAGTCTCGGTCACCGGAATCCACAAGGACTTGTTTTCGTCGATGATCAACTGTATGCAAGCGAACATGGGCAAAGTGGGCACGATGAAATCAACCGAATCGAACAAAAGAATTATGGATGGCCGACGATTGAAGGGAAAGAACAAGCAGATGGACTGGTGACGCCGTGGTATGAAGTAGGAGAACAATCTGTTGCACCAAGTGGAGTTGCAACGGCAGAGAATACACTTTATTTTGCAACACTTGTCGGACAACGATTACAAACCATCGATCTAGAGACGAAGCAAGTCAAGACGATCGTCGAAAATCAAGGTCGGATTCGAGATGTCTGGATTGACGAGACATCGATTTACTATATTACAAATAATACGGACGGAAGAGGGAATCCATCGGCAGATGATGATCGACTCGTTCGAATCAATCGATGAACAACAAAAGGTCTGTCAGGGAATTTCCCCGCAGACCTTTTGTTTACCAGTGTTTTCGTTTCGTTTCCCAAGTCGGGTATAAATGAAATTGTCCAGAAGCGTGGCGTTCAAGTGTCCGTTCTTCTACGCGTGATCGACACTCATCACAAATGTGGACACGAACAGGTTTATTGCGTAATCGCTTCGCCGTGAAGGACCAATCATCAATCGTTTCACGCTTATCGCAAATCGTACATTTCACTCGCATGCCAGGTCCTCCCTTTTTTTTCTTAGTATATCATATTAGAAGATTATTCAGATGTAAAAAAGGGAAACGAGAAGTATATATCGAAATATCATCACTAAGTCATAGAGGGGGTGATGTCATGGCAAATAAAGTTGAACAACAGCTCAACTCAGGTCAACTAGAAGCACTATCGCAATTACCACTCGTTTTTTTGATTACGCATGATCAATCCAAACATTGGCCCATCACACATGCAATCAGTTGGGTACATGCGACGGATTCACAAACGATTCGTTTTACAATCGAAGCAGATTCTCATCTCGTTAAAACATTACGAGAACATCCGGTCTTCACATTGATCTTTTTTGCAGATCAGTCGACGTACTGCTTAACATGTACGGACGTCAAGGCGTTTACGCCGCAAGAAGACCTTCCGTTGCCACTCGCTTTTTATGAGGGACGCGTTGAGGAGGTACGTGACATCTTGTTTTACGGAGCAGCTGTCACACAACGACCAACTATCGAAAAAACATACGATGAACAGGCAGCTGAACGGTTGGATCAACTCGTTCATCGCATCCTAAAAGCGTAACATTCATCACAAACTCGACTCTAAAGGGGCGAACGATGGAATGAAAAAAATATACGTACTTGATACTAATGTCATGCTTCACGATCCACTTTCTCTTTTTCAATTCCAGGAGCACGACGTCGTCATACCAGCGATCGTACTAGAAGAACTAGATGGAAAAAAACGCAACATGGATGAGGTTGGACGTAATGCACGAGAAACAGCTCGCATTTTAGACCAATTACGAGAAACGGGTCAGCTTCATGCGGGAGTGCCACTCGGAAACGGCGGTATTCTTCGCGTCGATATCGGGGACTCCATTTATGAAGGTTCGCCGTTTACGCATGAATCAAACGATAATAAGATCATTGAACTGGCGTGGTCGATTCATCAGGAACAACAAACCGAAGCGACCCCACGAGATGTCATTCTCGTCTCAAAAGATATCTTAGTCCGCGTCAAAGCGGATGCGTATGGATTAGTCGCTGAAGACTATATGACGGATCATATCGCTGATTTGACCGGTCTTTATACAGGATTCATCGAAGTGACCGTCGATCAGGAATATATTGATGCCTTCTATCAGGACAAACGGCTTTCAGTGGATGTCTTGCCAGAAAAAGTGCAACCGAATGAGTTCGTCATCTTAAAAAGTAACATGTCGAAAGCTTCAGCCATCGCCGTCGTTGATCAGAACCTGCCAATCATTCGGGCGCTTTCGATCGATGTCGATCAAGTCTGGGGCGTCATTCCACGAAACGTTCAACAACGGATGGCATTTGAGTTATTATTACGTGACGATGTACCACTTGTGACACTCGTTGGTAAGGCAGGTACCGGAAAAACGTTACTTGCACTCGCTGCGGGTCTCCTGCAAGTGGAAGACGAGCATAAATATAAAAAACTGGTCGTTGCTCGTCCTGTCGTACCGATGGGAAACGATATCGGCTACTTGCCGGGTGAAATGGAAGAGAAGCTTCGTCCGTGGATGCAACCCATCTATGATAACCTCGAACACCTTTTCAATACGGGATCGGGAGACGAACTAGGTAACATTCTCGCCGGAATGAAGACGATTCAACTGGAAGCATTAACGTACATCCGGGGACGTAGTATGCCGGGACAATTCATCATCATCGATGAAGCGCAGAATTTGACGAAACATGAAGTCAAGACGATTTTGACACGTGTCGGTGAAAACTCGAAAATCGTGTTAGTCGGGGATCCGCAACAGATTGATCATCCGTATCTAGATGAGTATTCCAATGGTTTATCCTACGCTGTAGAACGACTCAAAAATGAGAAGATGACGGGACACGTCAAACTCGTCAAAGGGGAGCGTTCAAACTTGGCACGCCTCGCAGCCGATTTACTATGAAAAAACGTGGTGCGTCTATTCAGGCGCACCACGTTTTCCTTATATGACAGTAACCGTATGAACGGATTTGACGATCCGTTGTCCGTGTAATAGATGAACGGGTCCATCTGCTAACACTTTGCCGTCTTGTGAGAACTGCAGATACACCTCGTCGAGTTGCTCAAGTGGAAGTTCAACCGTTTCTTCGCCTTCGAAACGAATAGCGATCGCATCCGGTAAGAGCTCGGCATTCCGGATGAACGGTGCTAGCGCCATGGCGAATGACCCTTGAAGCGCGGCTTCTTTTTCAGCACGTGTCATCGGACGATTGTGATCCGTACGACTGCCTTCCATGATGCCTTTATCCCACGCAGCCCCCATTTTCGCGTAGTACGCTTCTTGTTCACTTGTGTCGGCTGGTTGCCCGATTTTCTCGATTGCCACCTTTCGTTCATCAAAGATCCAGACTGTCGGATCAATCGTTAACTGATGCCGTACTTTACCGTTAATCGGAAAAATCATTTGTTCTACCCCCTAAATGTGTAAGTCCAACAAATCCATTATACCGAAACGTTGAATTGTTGGCGAAAGTAAGGTAAAGTTTAGCTATAACAGGAACGCGTCATTTGATGAGGAGGGATTGGATTGTCAACTGAAATCGAGACAGTTCATCGCCAGCGCGCTCTTGAGCTACTAGAAGCGGATGCACAAAAAATCCGCCGGTTGATCGAGGTCCAGCTTGCGAATTTAACGATGCCACAATGTCCTCTTTACGAGGAAGTATTGGATACACAAATGTTCGGATTATCCCGTCAGATTGATTTTGCGGTACGTCTTGAACTGATTGATGCGGGTGAGGGAAAACAATTACTCGAATCACTTGAACAGCAATTATCTGATTTACATGATGCGGAGACGTGCTGATTTTCTACTCAAACGTGAAATGCGGCGTTTGGGTATTTTTTTTTAGAAAATGAAAAAAGGACGTGTACATATGTTAGCGAAGTTTAAAGAAAAACGAGCATTTTTTGACTATGGTCTCTTCTTTACGATGCTCATCCTCATGGCGATCAGTACGGTCATGGTCTATAGTGCGAGCGTGTGGAACGGTGGAGATTATGCGAATACGTCCTTCTTTGAGAAGCAGTTGATGTTTGATGCGATGGCGATCGTGCTGTTCCTTTTCGTTTCACAAATCAATCATGAGGTGTTCCGTGGACCAGTGATTCGTTTACTCTTGTACGCGATTACATGGTTGATGTTGATGGCGACGCTGTTTTCGGCACCACTAAACGGGGCTCGCGCATGGTTGAACTTCGGTATCTTCTTGATTCAACCAATCGAGCTTTGTAAATTCGTGCTCGTCGTCGGACTTGCGAGTTATTTTGATCAAAAGCACAAAGGGAAAATGGACGGCGTGATTGGGATCGTCCATCACTTCATCCATCGTCAAATTCCAGCGACGTCTCCAGGAAGACGGATTTTACTTAGTTTCTCGGACTGGATCTTGATTCCGATGGTTGTATTACTTGCACCTTACGCGATCATCATTCGCATGCAACCGGATGACGGCGGATTGTTCATTCTGTTACTCATCACGGCGATGATTTTATTCGCAGTTGGATTACCGAGTGGTTACATCATGTTATGTGTCGTCACCGTACCAATCATCTTCTTGTACGCATGGAATAATTTTTCGGATAATCAGATGCAACGGATTCAAGCAAGTTTGAATCCCTTCCTTGACGCAGAAGGGAAGGGGTATCAGCTCATCAACTCCGTCATATCGATTGCCCACGGGGGATTATTCGGAGTAGGTCTCGGGAATAGTTTTCAAAAGTATGGCTATCTACCAGAGCCTGAAACCGACTACATCATGTCGATCATCTCGGAGGAACTCGGGTTCATCGGGGTTCTTGTCGTACTCGGTCTATTGTTCTATCTGATGATTAAAGGGGCGGTCATCGCTAATCGGTGTGTCTCGCTTTACTCGAGCATGCTCGCTCTCGGGATATCCGGTATCATCTTCATCCAGACATGTATCAATATCGCGGCCATGTCCGGTCTGTTTCCAGGTACAGGTGTTACCTTGCCATTCATCAGTTACGGTGGGTCATCGTTACTCGTCATGAGTACGATGCTTGGTGTAATGGCAAACATTTCCATGCAAAACAAATATCGAGTGGCTTATCAGAAAGAAGTGCGGACTGCACGTTCGATGAGTGCCACGAGCTCATTAACTAAAGGGGGAGCATCAGTTGACTAAAATCCAGAAGATTCTCGTAGCAAACCGCGGGGAGATCGCGATTCGTGTTTTCCGTGCAGCGACAGAACTCGGTATTCGTACCGTTGCCATTTATTCGCGAGAGGATATGGGTTCTCTTCATCGCTATAAAGCCGATGAAGCGTACCGGATCGGAGAAGGGAAAAAACCGATCGAAGCTTATCTCGATATTGAAGATATCATTGCAACAGCGAAAAAAGCCGAATGTGATGCGATCCATCCTGGTTATGGATTCCTCTCTGAGAATATTGAGCTAGCCAAACGTTGCCGTGAAGAAGGAATCATCTTCATCGGACCGCAAGAAGAGCATCTGTATAAGTTCGGGGATAAAGTACGGGCACGGACGACAGCGATTGAAGCCGGTCTTCCTGTCATTCCGGGAACGGATGGTCCGATCTCATCCATTGATGAAGCATATGCGTTCGCAAAGGAAGCAGGCTATCCACTCATGGTCAAAGCATCGCTTGGCGGTGGTGGACGCGGTATGCGTGTCGTCCGGACAGAAGAAGAGCTTCCAGACATGATCGAACGTGCGAAATCTGAAGCCTTGAAAGCATTTGGTTCGGATGAGATTTACGTCGAAAAATTAATCGAACGACCAAAACATATTGAAGTTCAAATCATCGGTGACGCCCATGGGAACATCATTCATTTGTTTGAACGTGATTGTTCCGTACAGCGTCGTCACCAAAAAGTCGTCGAAGTGGCACCATGTGTGACGCTTTCAGACGAAGGTCGACAAAAGATTTGTGACGCAGCCGTCACATTGATGAAGCATGTCGGATACGAAAATGCGGGTACGGTCGAATTTCTCGTGACACAAGATGAATCGTTCTATTTCATCGAGGTCAACCCACGTGTCCAAGTCGAGCACACGATTACGGAGATGATCACAGGCGTTGATATCGTACAGACACAGATCCGTGTTGCTGAAGGCGAATCGTTACATAACGACCTCGTTGGTATTCCGCAACAAGAAGACATTAAGATGCTTGGTTTTGCGATCCAAAGCCGAATCACGTCAGAAGATCCGGAGAACGGTTTCTTACCGGATACAGGGAAAATTAAAGCCTATCGTTCTCCAGGCGGTTTTGGTGTACGTCTCGATGGTGGGAATGCTTATGTTGGAGCGGAAATTTCACCATATTATGACTCACTGCTCGTTAAAATCTCGACGCATGGTTTGACATACGATCAAGCCGTTGCGAAGATGCGTCGAAACTTAAGTGAATTCCGAATCCGTGGGATCAAGACGAATATCGCATTCTTAAGCAACGTCTTGAAGCACCATGCGTTCGTCAGCGGGGATTACAATACATCGTTCATTGATGATACACAAGAATTATTCATCTTCCCGAAACGTCAAGACCGGGGAACGAAACTTTTGACGTACATCGGAGAGGTTTCCGTCAATGGATTCCCGGGAATCGGAAAATTGGACAAGCCGCTTGCGCGTGACGTCCGGATTCCGAAAAATCTCCCGACAGACTATACACCAGGTGCAAAAGCGATTCTCGATGCGGAAGGTCCAGAAGCCGTCGCAAAATGGTTGGCAGCTCAGGAGAACGTTTTGTTGACAGATACGACATTCCGTGATGCCCATCAGTCGCTCCTTGCGACGCGGATGCGGACGAAGGATCTCGTTGCGATTGCAGAGGCGGAAGCGAAACTGCTACCTGAACTGTTCTCTGTCGAAGCATGGGGAGGCGCGACATTTGATGTCGCCTACCGATTCTTATCGGAGGATCCATGGGTTCGTCTGATGAAATTACGTGAAAAGATGCCGAACGTCCTCATTCAAATGTTGCTTCGTGGTGCGAACGGTGTTGGTTACAAAAACTATCCGGACAACGTCATTCACACGTTCGTCAAGGAAGCGGCGCAGGCAGGAGTCGACGTCTTCCGAATCTTCGATAGCTTGAATAACCCGGAGTCGATTCAACTTGCCATCGATGCGGTCTTGCCGACAGGTAAAATCGCGGAAGCAGCTGTCTGTTATACAGGGGATTTATTCGATGCGACTCGACCGAAATATCACCTGCCGTATTACGTCAATCTGGCGAAACAACTGGAAGAAAGCGGCGCTCATATCATTGCCATCAAGGATATGGCGGGTCTCTTGAAACCGGAGGCAGCCTACGCGCTCGTATCAGCACTTAAAGATGCGGTATCGCTACCAATCCATCTCCACACACACGATGCGAGTGGGAACGGGATTTATACGTATGCGCGTGCGATTGATGCAGGTGTCGACGTCGTAGACGTCGCGGCATCAAGCATGTCGGGACTGACGAGTCAGCCAGCGGGTGGTAGCTTGATTCATGCCTTAAGTGGTCATCCACGTCAACCGCTCGTATCAGCACAGAAGTTTGAACAGATTTCGGATTATTGGCAGGACGTTCGTCATCTGTATCAAGCATTCGAACTCGATATGATCGCACCGAATCCAACGGTCTACGACCATGAGATGCCGGGTGGACAGTATTCGAACTTACAGCAACAAGCAAAAGCGGTTGGACTTGCGGATCGTTGGTCTGAAGTCAAAGAGATGTATGCGCGTGTCAATATGCTGTTTGGCGATATCGTCAAAGTCACACCATCATCAAAAGTCGTCGGAGACATGGCACTCTTCATGGTTCAACATCATCTGACAGAAGAGGATGTCTTGCACCGTGCAAGTGGACTTGATTTCCCGGATTCAGTCGTCGAACTGATGAAAGGGGAGCTCGGAACACCACCAGATGGTTTCCCGCAAGACGTTCAACAGGCTATTCTCAAGGGAGCTGCTCCGCTGACAGAACGTCCAGGTAAGATGATGGAACCACTCAATTTTGATGCGATCAAACATGAGTTGTTCGAAAAGCTTGAACGTCCCGTTACAGAATTTGATGCACTCGCTTACGCGCTCTATCCAAAAGTCTTCATGGACTACAGTTCGTATGTCGCGCGATATGGCGATATCTCTGTTCTTGATACGAATACGTTCTTCCATGGAATGCGTCTAGGGGAGACGATCGAGGTTGAAATCGAACGAGGCAAGACACTCTACCTCAAATTGATTCAAATCGGTCAGCCAGACGATCATGGAATGCGGACGATCTATTATGAGATGAACGGTGTTCCTCGTGAAGTCGAAGTCAAAGACATCAGTATTAAGGAAAGTTCATCAAGTCGTCCAAAAGCAGATCGAAGCAATGCGAAACAAATCGGTGCATCAATGCCGGGTAGCGTGCTGAAGGTACTCGTCGAGACGGGTACACGTGTCCGTAAAGGAGAGCAACTCCTCGTCACGGAAGCGATGAAGATGGAAACGACGATCCAAGCACCGGAAGACGGTGAAATCAAAGCCGTCCACGTCAAGGAAGGCGAAGCCATCGCAAGTCAAGACTTACTGATTGAATTCGTATAAGGTCACAACGAAAAACAGGCGCACGCTCGGCGGGCTGCCTGTTTTTCATTCAATACGTAGTGGGAGAGGATACGATTGGACATTATTTGTTGGGTACGAAGTGATTTTCGATTACAAGATAACCACATGTTGGCACGTGCTGTTGAATTACTAAATGAAAATCCGAAGTCGACGGTCGAGTTCGTCTTTTGGCTCAATCCGGATTACATCGGAGAATATGAAGCACGGCAACAATATTTCTTCCAAGCGCTCGAGATGTTTTCTGATGCCTGCAAAGAGAAAGAGATGCCAATCCGTTTCATCGAAGGCGATGAACAGGCTTTCTTAGACGCAACTGGTGATGCGGACGTTTTGTTATTTAATGCGGAATATGTCGAACCATTCAAGACGCGAGATGAAAAAATCATTAAAAAGCGTAAAGATCGTCAGACGGAGCGACTACTAGACCGGCATCTTCTTCACCCACATGACATTAAAAAGCAGGATGGAAAGTTCTATAAAGTATTCACGCCATATAAGAATGCATTCATGAAAAAAGATATTCCTGCACCATATGAAGTTAAATGGCAAACGCTGCGGGATCATTATCAAAAGCGTCAGCACGATAATAGTTTCATCAACGCTTATTTTAAAAAGGCAGAGTCGGAAGCCGTCTTCCATACTGGTGAAAAGCAGGCAAAACAACGCTTGAAGAAATTCATCGAACAATCGCTTGAAGATTACGAAGAGAATCGTGATTTTCCTGCTGTCGACGGTACGAGTTTACTTTCTCGCTATTTACGGACTGGAGAAGTCGGCATTCGGACCGTCTATGCGGCTGTTCAGGAGGCAAAAGAATCAAAAGGGAAACAGACCTTCATCACCGAACTCATCTGGCGTGAATTCTATTACATGATTTTAATGCATTTCCCGGAATCAAAACGACAAGCCGTCAATACGCAATATCGGGAAATCGAATGGGAAGAAGATGAAGAGGGCTTCAAGGCGTGGTGTGAAGGCAAGACGGGCTATCCGATCGTTGATGCAGCGATGCGGCAATTGAATCAAACGGGGTGGATGCATAATCGTCTACGGATGATCGTCGCTTCTTTCCTGACAAAAGACTTGTTGGTCGATTGGCAGAAAGGCGAACGATATTTCCAGCAGAAACTCGTTGATTATGAAGCGGCATCAAACATCGGGGGTTGGCAATGGGCAGCATCAGTCGGAACGGATGCCGTCCCGTACTTCCGCGTCTTCAATCCGACGACTCAATCGAAGAAGTTCGATAAGGATGGAGAGTTCATTCGAAAGTATGTCACGGAAATCAAGGATTTATCAAAGCAGTATATTCATGAACCGACTGCTGAGCAACGCAAGGATTATGGCTATCCAGAACCAATCGTCGCACATGACGAAGCGCGAAAGCGTGCGATTGCTCGATTCAAATAATGAAAAAAGGATGTTCCTCGCTTGAGGAACATCCTTTTTTTACGACCTTATTGAAGACGACTATTTGCCTTACGCGTTCGGAATGCATGGTACGTCAAGTAAGATAAGACCCCGAAGTAACATGTGATCAAGAAGGCGTGGAGTAACGGCACATACGTTGCATGTCCACCAAGAACGATCCAAGCCCCAGTGGCGACTTGGCACGAGATGAAGAACGTCGCGAACGCCATACCAATCGTTGTCGTCCGATGCTTTAAGCGAATCGCAACGACATGGACGAATAAGGTGAACAGGAACAGTAATCCTGCCATGATCCGGTGAATCATCTGCACCCACGCTTCGAACGTCATGGAAGATTGAGAACAGACAGGCCAACCAACGCAAGCATATGTAGCCCCGACGTGGCGTACGTAAGCACCCGTATAAACGACGATCAGCGTATAGATGAGTAGACCGTACAAGAGCTTCCGTAAGAATGCTGGGACAGATTCCCTGAATTCCTGACCCGGACGCTCCATGATCAACAGTGTCAAAATCAATAGCGAAGCAAAGGAAATCAAAGAGATTCCGAAATGTAACGCCATGACGAGGTCTGATTGTTGCCAAACGACTGCTCCAGCACCGACGATCGATTGAATCAACATGAAGATGAAAGCAAGAAACGCAAAGATCTTCGTATCTAATCGATCCTTGAAGGCAACGAGCGTCCAGAGACATAAGGCGATGATTAAGAGTCCAACGACTCCAGTCACAGCGCGGTGACTATATTCAATCATCGTTTCAACACTTGGGTTCGTCGGAATGAGTTCCCCGTGACAGAGTGGCCAATCCGTTCCGCAACCATCTCCCGAATCCGTTTTTGTGACTGTCCCACCCATCAGTAAGACGATCATCATCGTAAACGTGACGAAGGCTGAAAACATCGAAAGTTTTCGATTCAAGATTTGGACACCACCTTTCTAAAAAAATACGAAATACATGGATTTCCATAGGTCTAGTATCGCATAAAAAGTACTGAAAGGGTTGCAATCTTTTAGAACAACGCTATTCTAGTATTAGGTAAATATGGTGAACTGTGATGAAAATCACATAGATTTCACATTTTGTTCATTATGTCGAAAGTATTTTCATACGTCACGGTCCTCGATATGTGGTATCTTTTATAGAGAAAAGGGCGTTTCGTGGCATGTCTGTGTTATTTCTGTGAAGAAATTACGTGAAGCCTAGGTGCTAAACGGAAGCAGACGGTGAAAAGGAGGGAACAGCATGGCGAAAGTTACTGGAGAGGCACTGGATATGGCGATTGAGCAAGCAAATCAGCCGACATTCAAGGACTATATTACCCTAGCAAAAATGGGGATCGTCCGTGCCAATCTGATTACGGTCTTCGCGGGGTATGTCGTAGCAGCATCATACATAACGGATGATGTCCTGTTGTATCTGTGGCAAACCAAGTGGATGTTACTGTGGACGCTTCTCGGGAGTGGATTGGTCATTGCCGGAAGTTGCTACCTCAATAACTACATTGACCGGGACATCGATTATAAGATGGAACGGACGATGGGAAGACCAAGCGTTACTGGGAAGATGGATGGACAACGGATACTCGCACTAGGACTCGGTATTCTTGCGACCGGTACGGTATTGTTGTTGATTGTCAACCATGTGGCGGCAGTGTTCGGATTGATCGGATCATTCGTTTACGTCGTGATTTATACGATGTGGTTAAAGCGGACGCACACGATCAATACAGTCGTAGGTGGTATATCAGGAGCTGTGCCACCAATCATTGGATTTGCGGCAGTCACTCCGACGCTTCACATTGATGCGTGGATTTTATTCCTCATCATGTTCGTGTGGCAACCACCACATTTCCTTGCACTCGCGATGCGACGGACAGAGGAGTATCGGGCAGCAGGTATCCCGATGTTACCTGTCGTAAACGGATTCGCGATCACGAAACGACAAATTGTATGGTGGATTGCAGTACTCATTCCATCATCACTCCTCTTAGCACACTATGGCATCATCTACATGATCGTCATGGCATTGCTCGGTGGATATTGGCTCTATATGGGACTGAAAGGTCTGAAGATCCAAGATGAACAAGCCGAAATCAAATGGGCGTCGAAGATGTTCTTCTTCTCACTGTTTTATTTCACGGCTTGGATCGTGACGGTCGTACTCGTTTCTCTCTAAAACGATTTGACATAATTCACGTACACCATTACGAAAGACAAAATTGGGGACAAAGAAAGTGGGGATGGTTGTGAAAAAATCAGTAAAAATGCTCTTCCGGCTTCTTCCAATCGGCTTGATGGCACTTATGTTATCAGGTTGTGGAATTCCGGAATTGTCTGCGCTACAGCCTCGCGGAGAAGGCGCTGAGATGCAACTTGAGATCATCAAGCTTAGCTTGTGGGTCATGTTGTTCGTCCTTGCGATCGTAGCCGTCATTTATATTTACGTACTTATGAAATTCCGTCGTAAATCAGGTGATAACACGGTTCCGAAGCAAGTCGAAGGGAACCATACGCTTGAAATCATCTGGACAGTCATTCCGATTCTTCTTTTGATCGTTCTTGCAATTCCGACGATCAAAACAACGGTTGAACTCGCAGATGCAAAAGAAGCGAAGAAAAACGAACAAATCAACGTTACAGCAAACCTCTACTGGTGGGAGTTCGAATACCCAGACAAAGGTGTTTCGACAGGACAAGAACTTGTCATTCCAGTCGGTAAACGTGTTGCTGTTAACTTGACGTCTAAAGACGTCATTCACTCATTCTGGGTACCAGCTCTTTCTGGTAAAACAGATACGAACCCAGGTCTTGAGAACGAAATGTGGTTACAAGCAAAAGAAGCAGGCACTTATTACGGTAAATGTGCCGAGTTGTGTGGTCCTTCTCACGCATTGATGGACTTCAAAGTCGTTGCACTTGAACAAGACGACTACGATAACTGGTTGAAAGATATGAAAGCTGCGAAAGAAGCAGAGACGAAGCAGCTTGATAAAAAGAATGAAAAGAACTGGACGACTGGTGAGAAAGTCTATGCCCAGAACTGTCTCAGCTGTCATGGTGGCGGAAAAGTCGCACCTAGCTTGACGAACTTCGGTGATCGTCAACGTATCGCGGGTTATCTCGACCATGATAAAGAAAACCTCGAAAAATGGATTCGCGATCCTCAAAAAGAGAAACAAGGTACGAAAATGCCTGGATTCTCTGAAGATCAGATCAGCGATGAAGAATTGAGCGAATTGGCAGATTATCTATTGGACAAAAAGCTCCAATAATTTTTTAAGGGGGAATCATAGTGGGGACACATACTATGGGTATGCCGCAGAAAAAAAGCGGCATCATGGACTGGCTAACGACAGTCGACCATAAGAAAATCGGGATTCTCTACATCATGTCTGGATTGTTCTTCCTTCTAGTCGGTGGCGTAGAAGCCCTAATGATTCGTTTTCAATTGATTAAACCGATGAACGATTTCGTCAGCGGTGAACTCTTTAACCAATTGATCACGATGCACGGTACGACGATGATCTTCTTGGCAGCGATGCCGATGTTGATTGGATACATGAACGCAGCAGTACCGCTTCAAATCGGGGCACGTGACGTTGCGTTCCCATTCTTGAATGCACTTGGTTTCTGGTTGTTCTTCTTCGGTGGAGTCTTGTTGAACCTTTCTTGGTTCTTCGGCGCTGCACCGAACGCAGGGTGGACTGCATACGCACCACTCTCGACAGTACCTGAGTCTCTCGGTGTAGACTTCTACGCGTTGGGTCTTCAGATTTCTGGTTTCGGTACACTTATGGGGGGGATTAACTTCCTCGTTACGATTTTGAACATGCGTGCACCAGGTATGAAACTGATGCGGATGCCGCTCTTCACATGGACAGCATTCGTTGCTTCTGCCTTGATCGTTTTCGCATTCCCACCACTTACGGTTGGATTGTTCCTCTTGACGTTCGAGCGACTCTTCGGAGCGCATTTCTTTGACCCGGCAGCGGGCGGGAACATCGTCATCTGGGAACACCTCTTCTGGATCTTCGGTCACCCGGAAGTTTATATCTTGATCTTACCGGCATTCGGTATTTTCTCTGAAATCATTCCTACATTTGCTCGTAAGCGTCTCTTCGGTTACACGACGATGGTCTTTGCGACGATGTTGATCGGTTTCCTCGGATTCATGGTATGGGTCCACCACATGTTCACAGTTGGTCTCGGTCCGGTCGCAAACGCGATCTTCGCCGTAGCAACGATGGCGATTGCTGTACCGACAGGGGTCAAGATCTTCAACTGGCTCTTTACGCTATGGGGCGGTAAGTTGACGTTCCCAGTCGCAATGCTTTACTCGGTCGCGTTCATTCCATCATTCCTTGTTGGTGGTATGACAGGGGTCATGCTTTCTGTTGCACCTGCCGATTACCAATACCATGACAGTTACTTCGTAGTAGCTCACTTCCACTACGTTATCGTTGGTGGGGTTGTCTTTGGTCTCTTCGCAGGTCTTTACTACTGGTTCCCACTCATGTTCGGGAAACAGCTCAACGAATTCTGGGGAAAAATTCAATTCTGGTTGTTCTTCATCGGCTTCCACTTGACGTTCTTCCCGCAACATATTCTTGGTCTTACAGGTATGCCACGTCGTGTCTTCACGTACTTGCCAAACCAAGGCTGGGAAACAATGAACTTACTTTCATCAATTGGGGCAGCCTTCATGGGTGTGTCGACGATCGTTCTCGTCATTTCGATTGCAGCAGCATTGATGTCAAAAGAATATGTAAAACGCGACGTCTGGGGAGATGGACGTACGCTTGAGTGGACACTTCCAGTTCCAACTCCAGAGTATAACTTCGCTCAAATCCCACTCGTCAAAGGTTTGGATACGTATTGGCTTGAAAAAATGGCAGGAAACAAAACAGTTTCTGTATCGGAAGAAGTCGGCGATATCCACATGCCGAACAACACGATCTTGCCATTCGTCATGTCAGTCGGTCTATTCCTCGCAGGTCTCGGATTCATTCTTCGCCTAGACTATGGAACAGTTGGTCTTGTCGTTGCCTTGATTGGTCTTGCGATGACATTGATCGCGATGTTCTTCCGTTCTTGGATCGATGATGAAGGATACTACATCCCGAAATCAGTCGTCGAAGAAGATCTACGCCTTGAAGCAGAAAAGGAGGCGAAGTAAGATGGGTCATCATTCAGTACCGAATAACCCGATCACGGGTATTCCGGATCATGTTGAAAAAGCAACACTTGAGGGTAAGAATAAATATGTAGCCTTCTGGTTCTTCCTTGGAGGAGAGACGACTTTGTTCGCCTCTCTCTTCGGGACATACATCGGTCTCCATAACTCCGGTGCAAAAGAAGGTCTACGCAGTTATGACATCTTCGAAATGGGTCTCGTCTTTATCATGACGATGCTCCTTCTCACAAGTTCATTAACAAGTGTTCTTGCGATGATGGCGATGAAACGTAATGATGTCAAGAAGATGAAAATGTGGTTAATTATCACACTTGTTCTTGGACTAGCATTCTTAGCGGGTGAGATTTATGAGTTCAATCACTACTACCACATCGGTCATACATTCACGTCGAGTGCATTTGGTTCTGCCTTCTACACTCTCGTCGGTTTCCACGGTGCGCACGTCTTGTTCGGTCTTCTCTGGATCTCGACATTGCTCATCCGGAACTGGAACCGTGGCATCACGGTCGTGAATGCGCCGAAGTACTATGTTTCAAGTCTTTACTGGCACTTCATTGACGTCGTCTGGGTCTTTATCTTCTCAGTCGTCTACCTCATGGGGATGGTGAAATAAGATGGAAAAACACGAACCGCAACTTACGCGCAATCAAATCGAGCTTGAGATGAAAGCAGAACGTGGTCGTGAGACACAACTGCAACTCATCAGTTTCGCACTCATGATTTTCTTGACTCTCATCGCTTTCGGTGCTGTCATGGCTGATCTCATGCCGCACTGGGCAGCTGGTGGTTTCTTGATCATCATGGCAATCGTTCAGGTTTACCTTCAGCTTTACATGTTCATGCATATGAACAATAAAGGCAACACATGGATCAAAGTCATGATGGGTCTTGGCATCTTCGTCGCCTTGACGATCGTTGCGACGCTTCGTCTGTTGATCTGGTAAGAAATGTGACCATTCTGCTAACGTTTAGCAGGATGGTCTTTTATTTTGGAATCGTTTTATGAGAAACCTTTACAATGAAATAGGGGAACGGTAATCTTAGTTTGTAAGAGAAAGGAACGGGGTGAAAAAATATGTTAGGCAATTTAAGGGGAGCACTTTCGCAATTCGAATGGACTGTCTTATGGAGTCCGTATTATGCGTTGATACTCGTTGGATTGTATATCCTATATGCTGTCGTGACAGAAAAGTTGCGTCGTCCGGATGAGCCGGAAACAACGCTTGGGCAAAAGTTTTCGATGCTCGCGGCATTGATCGTTTTTTACATCGGTTTTGGAAGTCCGTTAGACCTGCTAGCACATATCACGTTCTCAGCACACATGCTGCAGATGGTATTCGTCTATATGGTCGCACCGCCGCTCTTGTTGATTGCGATACCAGAGTGGCTTTATAAGCGCTTGTTCGATACACCGTATCTTGGTAGGATTCTTCGCTTCTTCATCAAGCCGCTGATTGCACTTGTCGTCTTTAATGCCTTGTTTACGTTCTATCACATGCCATTTATTTTTGATTATGTCTTGACGAACTATACCGTTCACCGTCTGTTCCACGGAACATTGATTTTCTTGAGTATGACGATGTGGTATCCGATCATTGCACCGGTCAATGAGGCGGACAGCCTTTCTGACCTGAAGAAGATGGTCTACATCGTAGCGAATGGTGTGTTGTTGACACCAGCCTGTGCCTTCATGATCTTCAGTCAAAGTTTTCAGTATCAAGCGTATCAGGATCCGGCGACATTCGCGAAAGTACTCGCTTACTGTATGCCGAACAATGATTTAAGCGGATTGAACCTGGAACGATTGCTCGGAACGACAGATGACTTATTAGAGGACCAACGCTTTGGTGGTGTCCTCATGAAGCTCGGTCAAGAACTCGTGTATGGTCTATTCTTCGGACTGACCTTCTTTACATGGGTGCGCCGTTCAAAAAGTACTGCCGTGGATGAAGGCATGTCCTTCACACCAAAAGCGGATTAAATTGGAGGAAGTTGGAACATGAGTTATTTGCCGTTGATTTGTGTGTCGCTGATTGTCATCAGTGCGATTTTCGTAGCGATTGGCTGGTTTTTGATCGCCCAAACGCGTCGTAACATGAAAGCTCACCAAACCGTGATGACGATTGCAGCTGCACTCGCTTTATTATTCTTCATCATGTATGCCTTGCGGACGATTCTGCTCGGTAATACAGCCTTTGGCGGTCCAGAGTCCGTCAAAGCCTACTACACAGGATTCTTGATCTTCCACATCCTTCTTGCGACATCTGGTGGGGTGCTCGGTTTGATGGCACTCTATCACGCGTATAAGAAGAACTTTGCACGTCACCGTAAAATCGGACCGGTTGCCTCAATCGTTTGGTTTTTGACAGCCATTACCGGTGTGATCGTGTATTGCTTACTATATGTCGTCTACGATCCGGGTGAGACGACGAACGTATTCCGGGCGATCTGGAGTCATTAAGGGGGAGCCAACTTGAAAAAGAATAGTTACTTGACGGTCGCTGCCGTCGTCCTTATCTTAGTTGCGGCAGCCGGGGGATATTATTATTTCTTCATGAAAGAAAAGTTACCTGTCATCGCTGAACCGACACCATTTGAATTAACGAATGCCGTAGACGGAAAATCATTCAATTCGGAAGACGGAAAAGTCAAAGTGTTGACGTTCTTCTACTCGAACTGTCCTGATATTTGTCCGTTGACGTTGAATGATTACCGAAAGCTTGAGAAGAAGCTTCGGAGTGAAGAGTTATACGGAAATGACGTCGAACTCGTCGCTGTGACGGTTGATCCAAAAGTGGATACACCAAAAGTCTTGAAAAAGTATGCTTCGAACTTTGAAGCGGATGCTAAGGGATGGAAAGTATTGACGGGAGATCCAGTCGTCATCGATCGTCTGACACGTCAGTTGAATTTCTATTACTCGAAGGCTGAGAGTGGCTTAGTGACACACGGAACACAAATGTTCATTTTGGACCGTGAGAATAAAGTAAGGGCGATTTCGTCTATGGCGAAGACACCGGATGAACCGGTCGACTTAGAAGAGGTCATGTCTTCGGTCACACAATTAGCAAAGGAGTGAAGGTAGATGACTTATGAAGAGTACATGCAAGGAGATGTTACCGTCTCTATTCAAGCCATCGAGGAATTACTTGCTTGTGCGATCGAGGATTATGGAATCCATCACTCCCGGATCAAACGGATGGACCGGGAAGAGATTGCATTTAGTGTAAAGGTCAATGCACCGGCAACGTCACTTCACGCGCTTTATCTTCATGTACGCGAGCAGCTTGGGATTCAGCTCGGAGACGATGTCGTATCTTATGTACAATTCGTCGCGCGTTAAAAGCGATTTCGCGTGTATTAAAGAATAACAATCAGGTGGACAGAACAGCTAATGATTTCGTGGATGATGCGAGGTCGTTAGCTTTTTTGTTTGGCTTTTTTGTTTGGAATGAAGAACAAAAAATAGAGGCTCCTCATTAGAACCTCTACGTGTGGATCTTATTTTTCGAGTGTTTCGAGCAATGCTGCTAAACGACGTTCGCAGTCTTTAACGATTTCCGGAGGGAACGTCTCATCATACTCGACACCGTGTGGATAGTAGTGTTTACCGAGAAGTGGTGTCATCATACGAACGACAGCATGGCGGTCTTCAATCTCGCCTTGGATCGCATAGACAGGAACACGCAGGTAGAATACTTCACCTGTTGATTGTTTTTCATATTTCATGTCGTACATCGCGCGTTCGTAATCCCACTGTCCTTCACGAACGAAGCGGTGATGTTCCATGATTGTTTCGAGAAGACCGAACTTCAGTTCCTTGCCTTCGATGCCATATTGTTCAAACTTCATGTTTGAATCCCCCTATACCCCAGTTTGCTAGTAGATACTAGTCTTTCCAAACTATCATACCATAATGAATGAAATGATGACGTAAAAGATGTGAAGTCATTTTGAAGAATTCATGAACTTCCATATTTTCGTTCGACATATTCAAGAATCGTATCCGGTGCGTGGATACCAAGGTGATTGAGTCCTTCCCCACCGAAGAAGACATTGAACTCAAGAACGTACCACTGTCCGTCACGGATGATGAGGTCAAAACCGGCGTGATCGATATCGAGCTGTTTCGCGAGCGCGAGCACGAAGTCGATTGCCCCTTGTGGCACATCATCAAAATCAAGGACACCACCTTGAGCGACGTTATTTAAGAACTGAGCACCACCGACGCGCCAGTACGCAGCAAGGACTTGATCGCCGACGACGACGACACGTAAGTCCTTCTCATTCGGAATGTACTCCTGAATGTAGAACGTCTCGTGTGTATCCGTGTATTTCTTCCAGTCTGTTTCATTTTTGATGAGATGGACACCTTGTCCCATGGAGCTACGGACTGTCTTCGCAACGAACGGAAACGAGAATTCACGTAAGACACGTTCGACGGTGAATTCATTTTTTCCATAGATGCCGGTCCGAGGGATGTTATCCGGAATGACGGTTTGAAAAATCCGCGTCATCTCGATCTTATCATGACCTAAGTGGAACGTAGCAGCCGACGGGAAGATCGGTTTTTTCATCCCGTAGATGATTGAGTGGATTTGCCAGTATTCCGGGAACAGGACGACATCCGCCTGTTCGATTTTTTTTAAGGAATCAAAGTGATAATCTGATTTGGCATGTTCCGTCTTGATTCCAATCGTCCGGAACATATTAAAAGAGAGCAGTTGCATAAAGTTCATTCCTTCCTTCTGAACAAATTATACACAATTCAACAGGCTAGGAGGGAGAGAAATGTTATGATAAGATGGTAAAGTTAAGGAGGAGATTCGTTGTGATATATACCGATAAGACGATTGACCTCATCAACGCAGCGGAAGACCTCATTCGATCTCTCGCTCAAAGTGAAACGGGGCAAGCATATAGATGTGCGAAACAAGCACAGCAAGAGTCAACAGAGGCACAGGCTGTCATTCGCGATTTTCATCAAGTCAAGGAGGACTACGAACTCGTACAGCGATTCGGACGGTATCATCCTGACTATCAGACGATCACGAAAAAGGTCCATGAAGTCAAACGGCGACTTGATTTACAAGAGGAAGTCGCGCAGTTTAAAAAGGCGGAAAAACAACTCGAGACGTTACTCGGACAAATCAGTCTGAAGCTCGCTGGAGAAGTATCACCGCAAATTAAAGTACCGACGGGAAATCCTTTCTTCGATCAAGGATGCGCTGGAGGTTGTTCGACCGGTGGCAGCTGTAGCTGTAGCGGATAACGAAGGTGAAGGGGGTAGGCTGGCGTGATCAAGGAACGAGTGGGACTCATCGTCTATGTCAATGCGATGAAAGCATCCCGTCAATTACGCCGTTACGGGAACGTCTACTTTACGTCTAAACGTGAACGATACGTTCATCTGTATGTCGATTTAGATCAGCATGAACAGGTGATGGAAGTCATTTCGACTCTCCCGTTCGTCGAATCGATTAAACGTTCAGAACGACCGTTCATCACGGAGACGTTCGCGAACAAAAAAGGTAAAATGCCAGAAGAAGCATAATCCATGGAGCGATGAGGACATCCTCGTCGCTTCTTTGTTGAAAGGAATGAAGGAAATGCGAGTCATTTCAGGGGAACGGAAAGGTACACGATTAAAAGCAGTGCCAGGGGATCAAACACGACCGACGACGGATAAGGTAAAAGAATCCTTATTCAACGTCATCGGTCCTTATTTCAACGGAGGACGAGCACTGGATCTGTTTGCGGGGAGCGGTGGTCTTGGGATTGAATCTCTTTCAAGAGGATGCGATGAGGCGGTGTTCGTCGACCAACACCATAAAGCGATCCAAACGATCCAAGATAATTTACGAACGACGCGCTATACGGACCAAGCACGTGTTTTAAAAAAAGATGTAGCGATCGCTTTAACGGAACTCGCATCTGAAGAGCCGTTTAAATTGATTTATCTAGACCCTCCCTATGCAAAAGAGCGATTGACGGAACATGTCACGTACATAGAGCAACACGATATGCTGACGGACAACGGTGTCATCGTCTGTGAACATGACTCAGCGGTTGAATTGCCGGACCAGATCGGACGACTAGAAGTCGTGCGTCGACTTCGTTATTCCGCTGTCATCTCGATTACATTGTACGAATTCATGGAAGCGGAGGAAGACCACGAATGAAACGAATCGCCATTTGCCCAGGTAGCTTTGATCCGATCACAAACGGACATTTAGACATCATCGAGCGTGCCGTTCCGATTTTTGATGAGATCATCGTTGCCGTACTGAATAATTCTTCGAAGCAACCACTCTTTTCTGTCCAGGAACGAATGGAGTTAATTGCCGATGTGACATCGCACCTACCTCAAATCAAGGTGGATTCCTTTAATGGTCTACTGGTCGATTATGCGGCGGAAGTCGGAGCAACCGCGATTGTACGCGGTCTACGAGCAGTTTCGGACTTTGAATACGAAATGCAAGTCGCTTCCATCAACAAGAAGATGAATGATCAAATCGAGACACTATTTATGATGACGAATAATCAGTATTCCTTCTTGAGTTCTTCGATCGTTAAAGAAGCTGCCAAATATGGTGCTTCCGTTGCCGATCTCGTACCGCCTTCTGTCGAAGAAGCACTACGTCAGAAATATACGAAAGGAGAACTGTGATGAAAGCTTGGAAACCTGCCTTAGCAGCAATCATCGCTGCCTTGATCGTATTTTTCGTACCGCTTCCCTATTTCATCTCCTATCCGGGTGACGCGACGTCGACGGAAGATTTGATCGATGTGTCTGGAGGCGACAAGGAACCGGGAGATTTGATGATGCTGACGATCGCACAACGCCGGGCCACGCCTTACTTTCTCATTGAAAGCTTATTTCTACCGTTCTCCGAAACATCGAGTGTAAGTGATTATCTGTACGACGGCGAGTCGGACGCGCAGTATGAAACGCGTCAGAAGCTGTATATGGAAGAAGCGCAACATAACGCAACGATCGAAGCGTATGAATTGGCGGATCAAAAGGTCGATGTCGATTTCGAAGGGGTCTACGTCTCCGGCGTCATTCCCGGTGGTCCAGCCGAGGGGAAACTGAAGGCAGGGGATCGGATTACAAGTGTTGACGGAAAACCGATTACGTCATTTGAAGGTTTCATGAAGACGATTCAAGTGAAAAAAGCCAAAACAGCTGTTCCGATTCAGTTCACGCGTAAATCGGAAGACAAGAAGACGACGATTCGAGTGGATCAGTTATCTAAAGAGGTCAAGCGAGTCGGACTAGGTATTTACGAACCGCTTCCGATCTCAAACGTGACGACGGATCCTGAGATTGCGTTTCAGGTCGAAGGTGTCGGTGGACCATCTGCTGGAATGATGTTCACCCTTGAAATTTATGATCAATTGACGCCGGGGGATTTGGCGAAAGGGCATAAAATCGCCGGCACGGGAACGATTGAAGAAGGCGGCAAGGTGGGACCGATTGGCGGAGCATGGCAAAAGGTCGTCGCTGCTGACGAGGCAGGAGCAGAAATCATGTTCGTGCCAGCAGGAGAGAACTACAAAGAAGCAAAACCATCCATCAAAAAACTCGGAACGAACATGAAGCTCGTTCCGATCAAGACAGTCGAAGATGCGATTGATTATTTAGAAGAACTTCCAGCGAAATAAGGAAAACGACGGTGTTCGAGCAACGCGTCGTAGCGAGCCAAGGGCAGTGCGTATGCAGCTGTCACTTGGCTTTCTTTCGTTAGCCAAGGATGACTCGTGAAGGTACTGAAGACGGTAGTCCGCGTTTTGATGGTTTTGAGTGCCTGTCGTCCTCGTTCTGAAAAGGCGAGGGGACGAACGAAATCAATATGGTCGTAATCAATCCGTGCGACCTCCTCTGCTGTCGTTGAGGTCAACAGATAGATCAGGGCACGTTGCAGGCTCGTCCGCGTATAACGGCGTGTTTTGACGTGATTCAGAAAGGTCTCGAATGTTGTTGCTTGTTTCGCCCCTTCGATGAGTCGTGGTGCTAACGAAGCGTCGATCCCAGCGATTCGCATCAACTCGGGTACTGGAGTCGTTAGTAGACGTTGTCGAATCCACGGATAATAGTGCGAAAAGTTGGCGAAAGAGGCGTTTGCTAAGACGTCTTCGGTTTGTTCAGGAAGTGCGAGCAGCTGACCGTGCGTTTGATGATGGGCGCGTATCGCGGTGGCGCTCATGATGTCCCCGGTGGATAAGTCGTGGTAGCCACTTCCAATCCGTTTCGTCGTGTGAAGCGATAGGGTATTTGCGGCGCGAGCGTAATAATAGCCAAGCGTATTGTTCGGTTGTGTCAAATCAAGCGTCCGTGAGACGCTCCTGAATGCTTGACTGGCGGCGTGAGCAGAAGAGAGACCAGATGCCAAACCATCGTGTAACGCTTGCTTGTATGCAGGTGTCTCTTCGATCTGTTCCGCTGCTGCATGGAGAAAAGGTTCGATATCTCCGCACTCGCTTCCAAACGAAAGCGACTGACAGCCGATTGTCTCGGCAATCGTTACACCACCGAGTGCAAAGCGATCAGCACGCTGGACAGCAAAATAGAAGGGAAGTTCAAGAACGAGATCGATGGCACCGCTCGCGACGGCTGCCTGAGCACGTGTCCATTTATCCGTAAAGGCGGGCTCACCACGCTGCATGAACGTCCCGCTCATGATGGCGACGATGACGTCGGCATCCGTTTCCCGTCGTGCTGTCGTCGCTTGATAATAGTGTCCGTTATGAAACGGATTGTACTCTGAAATGATAGCTGTCATCCTCATGAAAACTTTCTCCTTTGCAAACCGAATTAAGTGCGGTAATATGGATAAAGACGTCCAAAAGTGTTCGTTCTCTAGCGATTTCAGTGTAAAGAAAAAACATTGACAAAACAAGATGTCCTCTCTATAATTCATATTGTTGCAATTGAGGTGATTCGGATGAAATGGTCCCTGATGCAATTGAATAAATTGCGCAATCTGGGTCAACTTCAGGTTAACGAGACGATCGAGCTCAATGAGCTAGTCGCCCTCCATCCGGATATCCGGGCGGTGCAACCTGTGCACGTTCGTGCAAATGCATCGTTTACATCGAATCAATTAATATTCAATCTTCGGATTACCGGCGAAATGACGCTTCCGGATGCCCGGACGCTAAATGACGTCGCTTATCCATTCGAGATTGAATCCATCGAGCCATTCCTGCTCGAGGTCGATGCTGTTTCGAACGAAGCAGATGACATCAACGTGCCGATCGGGAATACGGTCGATCTTCGACCGCTCGTGCAAGAATTGATTTTACTTCATGTGCCAGTGCAAGTGCATGGGGATGATGAAGAGAATCAGTTGGTTGAGGGGGAAGGCTGGACGATTCTTTCTGAAGAAGATCCAGAGGAAACCGAACCAAAAATCGATCCGCGACTCGCGGGTCTCGCTCAGTTCTTTAAAAAAGATCAGGATTCCTGATTTCTGAAGTAAAGGCGAGTGTATTTTTTCAAGGAGGTGGACAACGATGGCAGTACCATTCCGCAGAACGTCGAAAACACGCAAACGTCTTCGCCGTACTCATTTCAAACTCCGTGTACCAGGTATGGTCGAGTGCCCAAACTGTGGTGAAATGAAACTTTCACACCGCGTTTGTAAAGCATGTGGCTCGTACAAAGGTAAAGAAATCGTCAGCAAATAAGCTGATTGATCGGTATAAAAGCGACCTTCAAATCGAGAAATCGGTTTTAAGGTCGCTTTTTTCATGAAAGGGGATATGAATAGATGAATGTTGGAATCATTGGCGCGGGTGCCATCGGGTTATTGCTTGCCTCTTATTTATCGAAAGATCATGCAGTCACGCTTTACGTGCGACAAGAACAAGATGAGGAACGACCAATCATTCGCGATGGACAAGCGAGTCGTCTCGTACGGATCCGGAAGATTGATCGGCTCGAGTCAGAAGACTTGGTGTTTGTCGCGACAAAGTCGTATGATATAAAAAGTGTGATTCCATTCCTTAAACGGCTGACGTGTCCCGTCATGTTCCTGCAAAATGGAATGGATCATTTGAAATGGAAAGAGCAATTGCCGCGTGTCTTATTTGGTGTCGTCGAACATGGTGCCATGCGTACTGCACCGTTTGAAGTCCAGCATACTGGAAAAGGACGCATCCGCTACGGAAATCAAGAGGTAGCGAACTTGTCGTCAAAGCAGCTGTGCTTTGAACTTGAGTCAGATATGGAAGCCGTTTTATTGACGAAGCTGTTCATCAACGTCGTCATCAATCCAGTGACGGCTTATTACGGTGTTGAGAATGGATCCTTATTAGAGATGCCTTATCGAGAAGAAGCCCGTCAATTATTTGACGAAATGCGGACGATTTTCCCGCACCATGACATTACTTATTCCGAAATCGAGCGGATCATGAAGAATACGGGCAAAAATCGTTCTTCCATGTTACGAGATCTTGAGTATGGACGACGAACGGAAGTAGAACCGATACTTGGATACGCATTACGTCAGGCGACGACTGCGACGCCACGTTTATCTTTTTATTATGAACAGATCAAACAGAGGGAGGGTCCGCAGTGACAGTCTTCATCATTTTTCCTTTATTCAGCCTGATTGCGTTGTATCTCGTCTTTCTACTTCTATTTCGGAAACATGGGAAGGCCGTTCGATTTGCACTCGACTTTGGAACATTCATCGTTCTGTATGCGATTCATGTTGCATTGATTGCCTTGACCGGAACAAATTACTTAGGGTGGATCGTCATCGTCGTGTTGTTGGTATTTGCGTTGAATGCACTCTGGCAACGAATTCGTCAACTTGATGTTGATTTGAGACAAATGATTCGCCACAGTTGGCGGATCATCATCTTGCTGGCATTACCCGTCCATTTCATACTGTTCGTACTCGGTATTCGTGAACTGTTCATCAGCTGACCAGTTAGGTAAGAAAGAAGGGATTTTGTTTGAAGGTACAACCATTTGAAGCCTTATACGATGATAACTCGTTGATGCATCGTGCTTCACGAGAAGAATTCTTAACATATGTCGACCACCTTGGAGAGAGTGGTTTAGCGTCGAGGAGCCGTTTGCTTGAAGAACGTCACTACCCGCATCTCGCGGCACTGACAGACGAACTCGAACGTCAAAATCCGAACATGACGGAGCGTTTGCGGGAGCGTGTCGCGAAGCTTCGTTCGGGTGAAGCTCAAGTTGTCATTACAGGGCAACAAACGGGTATCTTTGGCGGACCATTATATGCCATCTATAAATTGTTGACCTGTCTGAAGGTCGCGCAGCAGGCGGAAACGACACTTGGGCGGCCTGTCGTTCCGATTTTTTGGCTCGCGACCGAAGATCACGATTTTGATGAGATTAACCATGTTTACGTTCCGACAGCGGATTATCAAACGCGTAAAATCGCTGTCACACCTTCAGAATCGATTGCCCGTTCGGTCAGTCGGCTCTCTTTTGATCAAGCAGCACTTCTTGAAATCATCGAAGAGGCATTCCGAGCAATGCCAGAAACGGTTCATACGAAACAATTAGTTGCGCGCCTGAAGCAACTCGTTGAAGCGTGTACATCGTATGGAATGTTTTTCTCACAATTGATCGGTGAATTGATCGATTTTGATGTCGTCTTCTTTGATGCGGATACACATTCTGTCCGTGAACTCGAGATTCCGTTCTTTGAACGGTTGATTCAAGACAATGCGGAATTTAGACGAGCATTGACGGATGGTATTTCACAGACGCAAGAGTTACCGGATACATTCTTGAACGAGGAAGCGGCGCATCTTTTCGTCGATGATCACGGTCGTCAGTTACTGTATCCGACAGCAGACGGATTCGAGACGAAACAAGGAAAGCAATATACGGAGCTTGAATTGATCGCGTTGCTGTACGCCAGTCCGGAACGTTTCTCCAACAGTGTCGTCACACGTCCATTGATGCAGGATTACCTGTTCCCGACGCTTGCCTATATCGGGGGTCCGGGGGAGTTAGCATACTGGACACGCTTACGACCGCTCTTTCATCACCTGAATTGGACGATGCCGTTATTGATTCCCCGCATGGGTGGGTTACTCGTGCGTCGTAGCGATGAAAAACGTCTTGCTAAACTCGAGGTGTCGCTCGAAGAAATCGTCCGATCAGGCGTTCCGATTCCGCTCTATTCAGAAGAGAAAATGACAGGACGTATGCAGACGGCAGCAATGTTAAAAGACAGTTTCGTCTCCGAATTCCTTTCGCTCGAACAGAATCTACTGCGGACATCGAGTAAGAGTGAGAAGGTCAAGAGACAGCTCGATCAAGCAGTCGCTAGTCTACTGGCAGAAGATCGACGTCGGTTCGATCGACAAACACGACAATATAAAGAGACCGCTTATCATCTTCTTCCTGATGGAGCGCCGCAAGAGCGGATTCATTCTGTCCTCCCGTGGTTGAATCACCATGGTCTTGATTTTGTGCGGGACTTAAGAACAGCCTATGAAGCAAATACGAGTGATCAACTGAAGATTTTCCTCTAAACCTGCTGAAACTAGCAGGTTTTTTCTCTTTTTTAGCGAAAATTACACAAAAGTTAAATAAATCAAGGAAACTGTCTCATTTTCGTAACGTTTTCACGAGAGAATGTGATACATTGAAAAAGAGTAACGTCCTTCAAGGACAGTGAAAGGTGAGGCAGGACATGTTTGAGCATGAAACAGTATTGAAATGGGAGTCGATCGAAGGACTCGCGATTAAACCCGACGGTATTTACGTCGATTGTACACTAGGTGGAGCAGGACACAGCGAAGAGATCGTCAAGCAATTGACGACAGGTCATCTATACGCATTTGATCAAGATGATGTCGCCCTCGCTCACGCAACAGAACGTCTCGCGGCGTATGAAGGTCGCTTTACTTTAATAAAGAGTAATTTTGCTTATCTGAAAGAGCAATTAGCAGCACATGGCGTCGAGAAAGTGGACGGCATCTTATTCGATCTCGGTGTCTCTTCACCACAATTAGACGAAGGGGAACGGGGATTTAGTTACAATCACGACGCACGTCTCGACATGCGCATGGATCAATCTTCTCCACTTTCTGCTTACGAAGTCGTCAATGAGTGGTCGTACAATGATCTCGTACGTATCTTCTTTACATACGGGGAAGAGAAATTCTCGAAACAGATTGCGCGCAAAATCGAAAAAGCGCGGGAAGAGCGACCGATCGAGACGACGTTCGAACTCGTCGAATTGATCAAGGATGCGATTCCGGCACCAGCACGACGTAAAGGTGGTCACCCTGCGAAACGGACATTCCAAGCAATCCGGATCGCCGTCAATGATGAACTGAATGTCTTTGACCGTGCAGTACACCAAGCCATTGATTTATTACGGGTCGGTGGACGTCTATGTGTCATTACGTTCCATTCACTTGAAGATCGCATGTGTAAACAAGCAATCAAAGAAAAATCATCACTACCCGAGCTTCCACCGGGGTTACCGATGATTCCCGTCGAAATGGAGCCGGAACTCCGACTCGTCACACGCAAGCCGATTACGGCTGGTGTTGAAGAGCTCGATGATAACCGTCGCGCCCGATCGGCAAAATTACGAGTTGCTGAAAAAATGAAAGAAACTTGAGAGGAGCATTCCAATGGCAGAACCACTTCGTAAATCGGTCCAAACGGTTCAACCCGTTCGTCAACAACCTGTTCAGGAACCACGAAAGACGGAAGATATCGCGCGTCGCGTCGCCGTCCGTCCGAAGTATCGCTTGTATCCCTTTGAAAAATTCTTATACAGCGCGATGATTGGTGGTCTTGTGTTATTTGGGAGTTTGACGATCAGTACGCATAACGAAGCGTATAATGTGAGCCGTGATTTAGCGAAAGAGAACCAAGTCACACAATCACTCAAAAAAGAAAACGAACGTTTACAACTAGAGGTCACGAACTTAAGCTCTCCGGAACGGATTTATAAGATTGCAAAAGAACAGGGTCTTGATATGCGTAAAGGGAACATCAAGGTGATTCCTAAATGAATCCACTGAAAAAATCCCGTTGGAGAGTAGCCTTTATCATGGTGATATTTGCTACTCTCTTTTTTGTGTTCATTGGCCGATTTTTGTATTTAGCTACGACAAAACAGTTCCACGGTGAAGATATGATTGCATATGCGGAAAAGAAACGATGGGAGTCTCAAGAAACGCTTGGAGCAGAACGTGGCGAGATTTTCGACCGTCTCGGTTCCCCGATTGCGATCAATATTCCATCCTATCATCTGATTGGCGTTTATCGACTTGGTGGTGTCAAAGATCCAGATGAGACGATCGTCGACTTTAAAAAGACGGCTGAAGGTCTTGCGCCGATTCTTGGGATGACGACGAAGGAACTGGAGACCTATCTGATTGAAAACAAAGACCGTTCTCAAATTGAGTTCGGAAAAAAAGGAAATGATTTGACGCTTGATCAAAAAGAGAAGATCGACAATCTGAAGCTTCCTGGCATCCGGATGATTGAAGAGCCGAAACGATACTATCCGAACGGCATCTTCTTGTCCGATACACTTGGATTCGTTCAAAAGATTACGGAGGAGAATGGTCGGGTCGCTTTACAAGGTCAGATGGGAATCGAGAAGCAGTATGATAATGCTTTAAGTGAATCTTACGGAGCCCGTGTCTTTGAAAAGGATCGTAGCGGTAATCCGCTGATTCAAGGTGCGTCACGTATCTCGAACGAACCGAAGGATGGATCGAATCTCTATTTGACGATCGATCATCGAATCCAACAGTCGCTTGAAAAAGAGATGCAAAAAATGTACAACACGTACAAACCGAAAAATGCGACAGGTATCGTCATGGATGCGAAGACTGGTGAAATCCTCGCTATGGCGGATCGCCCATCGTTCAACCCGAATTTACGTGATATGAAAGATTTCACGAATTTTGCCGTCTCGTCACGATTCGAGCCAGGTTCGACGATGAAAATCTTTACGCTTGCAGCGGCGATTGATGCGGGAGTCTTCCGTCCGAATGAGATGTATAAATCGGGTAGTTATAACTACAAAGGAACGGTCATCAAGGATTATAACGATGTCGGTTGGGGAACCATTCCGATGATTGAAGGGGTCTATCACTCCTCAAACGTCATGTTCTCGAAGTTGACAGCAGAAAAACTTGGGATCGAACGGTATAAAGATTATTTTAAGAAGTTTCATTTTGACCAACGAACGGGTATAGACATCTCGGGAGAAGTAAATAGTCAATCCGACTTGTCTAAACCATTGAATGCGCTCATCACCTCATGGGGGCAATCGACTGCGGTCACGCCGATGCAATTGCTTCAAGGAGCGACAGCGATCGCTGGAGACGGCGAGATGGTCAAACCGCATATCATCCAAAAAGCGGATCATACGGATAAGGCACCATACCGAGCGAAAACAGAGGTCGTCGGTAAACCGATCTCCGCTGAAGCGGCAAAAGCAACACGCGAAGCACTCGACGGTGTCGTCAATAGTAAGCTTGGTACAGGTCAAATGTATAAGTTGAAAGATTACCGGGTCATTGGGAAGACCGGAACGGCTCAGATTTCTGAGAATGGAAAGTATATTCAAGGACAATTCATTCACTCGTTCATCGGTATGGCCCCCAAAGATGATCCGGAATTGATCATGTACATCGCGGTCGATCGTCCATCGAAAAACGAATCATCTGTTTCTGGTCCGCTCATCATGAGCCCTGTGTTCAAAAGTGTCATGAATACGGCACTACAGTATCGTAGTATCCAACCGGAAACGCAAAAGGATTCGGTGGATGTCAAAGCGAAGATCACGCCAAGTTATATCAAGAAGAGTGCTCGACAAGCGACTGAATTAGCAAAAGAACAAGAGGCAGTTGCGATCATCCTAGGCGATGGTGCTGAAGTCGTTTCACAGATTCCATCCCGTGGACAGGAATTTGTCAGCGGAGAACGTGTCTTGCTGAAAACATCAAATACGTTCAAGATGCCGGATTTGACCGGTTGGTCGCAACGGGATGTCAAAAAGCTTGTCAGCTTATATGATTTGAAGCTCGACGTCATCGGTAAAGGTTTTGTAACCAAACAATCGGCTCGAACTGGTACACTAGTGAAGGAAAATGGAAAGTTGACGGTCGAACTAGCTGAACCTAAAGAGTAACGGTAGAGCAAGTTTCCTGATTTCTACAGGAAGACGAGGACGAACAGGAGTCATTCGTTGACTTTTGCATTCGTCCTCTTTTGCTGTCATCGAATGGAGGTATATATCATGTTAACAATTACGCAACTCGCTGAATGGTTGCATCTCGATGTCAAAGATGATCGTATCGTTCGTCATTTTGCAACGGATTCACGCGCACAACTGGAAGACGGTCTCTATGTTCCGATTCAGGGAGCACGCGTCGATGGTCATCGATTCCTTGAAGGTGCAAAAAACCAAGGAGCGATCGTCACCTTATGGAAGAAAGGCATTGAACGACCAGACATCGATATCGTTTTCTTGGAAGTCGATGAACCATTGGTCGCCCTGCAACAAATCGCAAAACGATACCTACTGCAGATTGCGCCGAAAATCGTCGCCATCACTGGATCAAATGGGAAGACATCGACGAAGGACATGGTCGAGAGCGTACTCAAGACGACGTTTAAGACACATAAGACACAAGGAAACTTCAATTCGGATATCGGAATGCCATTAACGATTCTCATGATGCCAGCTGATACGGAAGTTGCTGTGCTTGAGATGGGAATGAACGGGTTTGGCGATATTGAATTCCTATCGAATCTAGCTGAGCCAGATATCGCACTCGTCACGAACATCGGCGAATCGCATGCGGAGCAAGTCGGTGGACGCAGTGGCATCGCCAAAGCGAAGCTTGAGATCCAATCCGGACTCAAACCAGGTGGTCATTTATTCGTTGATGGTGACGAACCACTTCTCGCAGAAGTCGAAGCGGAGAAGATCGGCTATCAAATCGGAAATACGTACCGGATCGAAACGAAGGAAGCAACGTTCTTTGGAACGGCCTTTACTTACGATGGCACCGCTTTTCACCTACCAGTGCTAGGGAAACACCAAGTCCGAAATGCAGCATACGCAATTGCGACAGCACGTGCACTTGGCGTGACGGACGCCCGGATTCAAGAAGGGTTCGATGCGGTTGAATTGACACCGATGCGGATGGAACGATTACTCTTTGAAGAGACTGCGGTCATCAATGATGCGTATAACGCGAGTCCGACATCAATGAATGCAGCGATTGAGACGGTCACTGCGCTGGAAGGGTACACGACACGCGTTCTCGTCCTCGGCGATATGTATGAATTAGGGGACCAAGAACGCTTATTACATGCCTCGGTCGGAAAGCGGATTGTGTTACCTGTCTCGCATGCTATCCTAGTAGGGGAGAAAGGCGCGTGGATTGCTGAAGGAATCAGCGACCCGTCTGTCCAAATCCAATTCGCGACAACCGTCGAGGATGCTGCAAAACGATTGCGTCCATTGCTCGGAGAACGAACAATCGTTTTATTGAAAGCGTCACGTGGGATGGCGCTTGAACGGATATTAACCTATCTGAACGAAAACTAATTTTTGAAAAAAGGGTGTCTGCTATGATCACATTATTCATCAGTCTTATTCTTGCATTTCTTGTTGTACTACTCGTCATGCCAAAGGCGATTCCATTTCTACACCAATTGAAGTTCGGTCAGGAAATTCGGGAAGAAGGACCGCAATGGCATCAGGTCAAATCCGGAACACCGACGATGGGTGGAATCGTCATTCTTGTCGCGATGATCGTCAGCGTTTTCGGTGCAGTCGTCATGGGAGATCTATCGACGACACAATTATCGTTACTGTTTTTAACACTTGCTTATGGTGTCATCGGCTTCATTGATGATTACATCAAAGTCGTCAAGAAACGTAATCTTGGTCTGAATTCGAAACAAAAATTAATTGGACAAATCGTCGTCGGATTGTTATTCGTCTGGTTGAGTGGTGGATTTACGAGTGAGGCGACGTATCTATCGATTCCATTTACCGATTTTGAGCTTGATTTCGGTATCGTCTATCCGTTTGTTGCCTTGTTCTGGTTAGTTGGCTTCTCAAATGCAGTCAACTTGACGGATGGATTGGACGGTCTCGTATCATTCACAGCGATTCCAACATTCTTGTTCTTCGGATTATACAGTTGGTTTATCGCAGATGAAATAGGCGCTGCTTGTTTTGCTTTCTCAGCAGTCGGTGCATTGATCGGATTCCTATTATTCAATGCGCACCCAGCGAAGATCTTCATGGGAGATACAGGTTCACTTGCACTCGGTGCTGCACTAGCAGGTCTATCGATTGTCTTAAAACTGGAATTACTACTCGTCTTAATCGGTATCGTGTTCGTTGTCGAGACATTATCCGTCATTCTACAAGTCATTTCCTTTAAGACGACAGGAAAACGGATTTTCAAAATGAGCCCGATTCATCACCACTTCGAAATGGTCGGTTGGAGCGAATGGCGGATCGTCGGTACATTCGCAGGAATCAGCTGTTTGATGGCATTCATCGCCTATCTATTCGTGTAATAAAAAAGAAGAGAGAAAGTGAGCGATTCAACAATGGAACAACGACAATGGAATGATCAAAAAGTGCTCGTTCTCGGAACGGCGAAAAGTGGAATCGCAGCAGCTCGGTATTTAGTGAGTGTTGGTGCAGAGGTAACGGTCAATGACGGGAAAACGCCGTCCGAGAGTGATCAAGCGACGCTTGCTTCGCTCGACGTTAAGACGGTCTACGGTGAGCACCCGCTCACACTACTCGACGACATTGATTTGATCGTCAAGAATCCAGGGATTCCGTATCACATCGATCTGCTACAAGAAGCCTTGCGACGCGATATTCCGGTTTGGACAGAGGTAGAGCTGGCATATCAAGCAACCGATGCGACGTGGATTGCCATCACAGGATCGAACGGGAAAACGACGACGACGACGCTTGTCCATGAATTGTTGAAAACCGGTACGCGGCGTGTACATTTGGCAGGAAACATTGGATTCCCGGCAATTGAAATCGCATGTCAGGCGAAACAGGACGATATCATCGTCATTGAATTATCAAGTTTTCAATTGATGGGGATCGAGCAGTTCCGACCATACACGGCAGCGTTTTTGAATTTATCACCGGCGCATCTGGATTATCATGGTGATTTTGAATCGTATGGCGAAGCGAAAGCCCGGATCTTTAAGAACATGAAAGAAACGGATCGTCTTGTCTTGAATGCCGATGATACGTCAGTCAATGCACTCGGAAAGACTGCTGAAGTAACGCCACTCTTGTTCTCTCGTCGTCAATCGGCGTACGCAGAAGTCCTAAACGATACGTTGACAATCAATGGGACGAGTATCTTACCTGTTGATGAACTGGCTCTCGGTGGTGGGCATAATGTCGAGAACGTTCTCGCAGCCTTAACACTCGTCGAACCGTTTAACTTAGCATTATCTGACGTTCAACACGTTCTACGGACGTTTGGTGGTGTAGAGCACCGGACACAGTTCGTCGGTGAAATTGCTGGTCGAAAAGTTTACAACGACTCAAAAGCGACGAATAATGTTGCAACAGAAGCGGCGTTGTCCGGATTTACGGCACCTATCATCTGGTTATGTGGCGGACTCGAGCGTGGAGCGGATTTGAAACCGTTACTCGATTCAATGAAGCACGTCAAACATGTCATCGGACTGGGTGAGACGGGTCATCGATTCGGAACGCTTGCGTCAGAAAATGGCTATACGTCGACCGTTGTTGAGGCGATGGATGAAGCGGTGAAAGTCGCGTTTGAAGTGTCACAACCCGGCGACATCATTCTTCTGTCACCAGCATCCGCAAGTTGGGATCAGTATAAGACATATGAAGAGCGCGGCGATCATTTCGTTCGTGCCGTACATGAAGTAGGGGGAACAACAGTATGAAAATCGTCGTCTCTGGTGGCGGTACAGGTGGTCACATCTATCCGGCACTTGCCATGATCCGAGAGCTCGAAGAACGCATGCCGTGTGAGGTCCTCTATATCGGAACAGAAAACGGTCTCGAAGCGGATATCGTCCGTCGGGCAGGAATTCCATTTGAATCGATTGAGATCTCTGGCATCCGTCGTTCGCTGTCGTTCGAGAACGTCAAGACGGGTATCCGGTTCGTCAAGAGTGTCCGACGGGTTCGCCGACTACTGCGCCAGTTCCAACCGGATATCGTCGTCGGTACAGGTGGGTTCGTTTGTGGACCGGTATTGTATACGGCTGCAAAAATGGGTTTCAAGACACTCGTTCATGAACAAAACAGTCTACCTGGTATCACGAATAAATTTTTAGCTCGGTATGTGGATCGTGTTGCACTCTCTTTTAAAGGGTCTGGACATCACTTCGGTAAGAATGAAGCGAAGACGGTTTTAATCGGAAATCCGCGTGCTTCTGAAGTGGCAGAGCTCAACATCAATCCGCTTGAAGAGCGACAACGTTTCGGTTTTGAGGAAGGACGTCCTCTCGTCGTCATCTATGGCGGTAGTCGTGGCGCACCTGCAATCAACGAAGCAGTCGTCGATATGATGCCGAAGGTCGAGCAAGCAGGCTGGTCGCTCCTCTTCGTTACTGGTCAAATTCATTACGATACGATTATGTCACGCGTTGGTTCCTTACCAGAACGCATTCAACTTCGCCCATTCGTATATGATTTACCGAACATCTTAAAAGCAAGTCAACTCGTCATTTCACGTTCGGGAGCAAGCACATTGGCAGAACTGACGACACTCGGCTTACCGAGTGTGCTCATCCCGAGTCCTTACGTGACGGAAAATCACCAAGAGGTCAATGCCTCATCGCTCGTCGAGACAGGTGCGAGTCTATTGATTCGTGAACAAGAGCTAACGGGTGATCGGTTGTTTGAGGCATGCGAAAAAGCGTTAGCACAACAACAAATGATGTCTGAAGCGGCGCTTGCGCTCGGTATGCCGAACGCTTCACGGGACTTAGTTGATGAATTGTTACGACTGACAGGACAAAAAAACTAAACTATTGCAGGAAAAGACCGATAGGGAAATGAATTGTTACGTTATAGAGGGGGAATGAGACGTGAGGGAACGGAGAGCGGTTGGACGACCACAAGAGGACGAGAACGTCCGCAGCCTCGAGGATAAGATACCTTATATCCGTGAACAACGTCGCAAAAAAGCCAACCGGAGGCTCATCTATGTCCTGATTCTGATTGGTCTATTGGTCGGTGTCGTTTTTTATCTACAGTCGAGTTATTCTCGGGTCGCTCGATTTGATATTGATGGTAATCTTAATGTCAAAACATCAGATATCTTGAAGGTATCAGGAGTTAAGGTGAATGAGACACACGCCTTTAATCTATCAGAGGAAGACATTCTTGAACGAATCGAGAGGGTTCCAGGCATTCAGGAAGCAACGATGCAAAAACAGTTTTTGCATCAATATCGCGTGACGGTGACGGAAGAGAAAGAGATCGCTTACGCAAAGGATAAACCAGGAGACCGGATCGTACTGGCGGACGGAACGATCATTCCCGGAAAGTCGAAGGAAGAATTGTTCGATGCACCAATTCTGACTGGATTTACGGATCAATCATTAAATCGGTTGACGAAGGAACTCGTTAAGATCGAGCCGAAAGTACGTAGTCGGATCTCTGAAATCGTCGCAAACGATAAGACGGACAAGGGTGGTCTGAAATTATTCATGACGGATGGGAATACGGTGTTACTCAGTACATCATCCTTTTCAAATTCCTTGAATGAATACGTAAAGGTCATTTCTGCCTTACCAAAAGGAAAGACGGGAACGATTACAATTGATGGCGGTATCTATTTCAAGCCATATAAAGGAAAAAAATAGAAGATTCGTAAAGGGCTGACGAATAAAAAAACAAACGTGTGTTTTCATTCGTCGACCTTTGTTCGAATCGTCATCAAATCGTAATCTATTCGAACGCTAAGACGGGCAATAACTGCTTTTCGTAAGTATTTATATAGTGTAGACTTAAACGAGAAGAAGCCTGACTCATTCCTAGAATATAATTAGGAATAAAAAGGATTAGTATTATGAAAGTGGAGGTGTCACTCCCATGGAAACGAAAGGTACGATTGCCGCGCTCGACATTGGGACATCGGAGGTGAAACTCATCGTCGGTGAACTACTTGGTGGAACGCTGAACGTTCTTGCTGAAGGTTCTGCACCATCCGCGGGTGTTAAACGAGGTGTCATCGTTGACATCGATCAAACGGTACAAGCCATTAAACAAGCGGTTACGGAAGTGGAACGTACACTTGGTGAACCAATTGGTGAAGTATATGTCGCTATTTCCGGTGAACACATTCAAGTGAAGGATTGCCAAGGGATGACATCGATCAAAGGTGAGGACAATGAAATCACGGATGATGACGTGAAAGACGTTCTGCATTCTGCGATGGTCATGCGAATTCCGAACGAACTCAGTGTCGTCGATGTCTTGCCGAAGACCTTTACGGTCGATCAGCAAACAGAAATCACTGATCCGAGAGGAATGATCGGTTATCGTCTCGAAGTAACAGGGAAGCTCATCATCGGAGCGAAGACGATCCTACATAGCATTAAACGTTCCATTGAACGGGCTGGTTTAGAGCTTGCTGGATATGTGCTGGAGAGTTTAGCGGTATCTAGAATCGCAGCATCGATTGATGAACTCGAACTCGGTGTCGGAATCATCGATATCGGTCATGAGACGACGACACTTTCCATCTACGAAAAGAATGATCTCGTCTACTCGACGACGTTGCCATACGGTGGTGATCATCTGACACGTGATTTGACGTACAAGATGAATTGTAAATATCAAGACGCGAAACTTGCTAAAGAAGAATATGGTGTTGCGCTTGAAGCACTCGGGGATCCGGAAGAGAAAGTTTCCTACGTCACGATCAACGGCGAACATCGTTTCGAACCACAATCAGAGATTGGATTCGTTTTAGAAGCACGACTTGAGGAAATCTTCGAGATGATTCAAAAACGAATGACGCAAGCAGGATACGCTCACATGAATAGTGGCTTAATCTTATGTGGGGGAAGTTCTTCATTACCGGGAATCGATCAGCTCGGAAAACGAATCTTCAAGCAGAGCGTCAATGTCTATCAACCTGCTAGTCTTGGTATTCGTCATCCGAAGTATGCCGTCGCAGCCGGTATGTTACGTTATGTGCTCTCAAGAAGCGCCGTATCGAAATCAGGTTTCGACCGGGCGGAAGAGAAGGAAGCCGTAGCGCACGGACATGAACAGGATGCACTGCTCATGAACGAACAGACGTCACCTACGCGAAACGAACGGCCAACACGTGAACAGCCTCCGAAAGAGAAAAAGTCATTCAGTAGTTTCTTTGAGAAATTCTTTGGTTAATGCCTACAAAAAATCCAATGAGTAAAAAATATTAGGGGGCCCTTTTTATGTTGCATTTTGATGAAATGATGGACCAAGTAGCAAAAATCAAGGTCATCGGTGTAGGTGGTGGCGGTTCGAACGCTGTCAACCGAATGATTGAACACGGTGTCCAAGGCGTAGAATTCATCGCAGTAAACACGGACGCGCAGGCATTGAACATGTCACAAGCTGACGTAAAACTACAACTCGGTGCTAAATTGACACGTGGTCTCGGTGCGGGTGCCAATCCGGAAATCGGTAAAAAAGCGGCGGAAGAGAGCCGTGAGCAATTAACAGAAATCCTTTCAGGCGCTGACATGGTCTTCGTCACAGCTGGGATGGGTGGCGGAACTGGTACAGGAGCTGCTCCTGTCATCGCGGAGATTTCAAAAGAAATCGGTGCATTGACAGTCGGCGTCGTCACAAAACCATTTATGTTCGAAGGACGTAAACGGATGCAACATGCTGTTTCTGGTGTCCAGAACTTCAAAGAAAAAGTCGATACGTTGATCGTCATTCCGAACGATAAGTTACTTGAAATCGTTGATCGGAACACACCAATGCTTGAAGCGTTCAAAGAAGCAGATAACGTCTTGCGTCAAGGTGTACAAGGTATCACTGACTTGATCGCCGTACCTGGTCTGATCAACCTCGACTTCGCCGATGTGAAGACGATCATGACGGAAAAAGGTTCTGCTTTAATGGGTGTCGGTGTCGCGACAGGCGAACACCGCGCGACGGAAGCAGCGAAAAAAGCGATTTCGAGTCCGTTGCTTGAGACCTCGATCGAAGGCGCGAAAGGTGTTCTGATGAACATCACAGGTAGTGCGAACCTTAGCTTGTACGAAGTGACGGAAGCCGCACAAATCGTTCAGAGTGCAGCTGATGAGGAAGTCAACTTGATCTTTGGTTCTGTCATCAACGATAACCTAGAAGATGAAATCATCGTTACAGTCATCGCGACGGAATTCGAAAACGAACCACTCGATTTCGAAATTCCATCCGCTCAAGAAATGATGAAGAATTTATTGAAGAAAAAACAAGCGACTCCACCACCAACAGAGGAGTCAAAACCACAAGTCGAAGAGACACCTGTCAGCTCGAATCCCGAACCGGCTAAAGAGCCAGATGTCGAAGAAACGATGGACATCCCATCTTTCCTTCGCCGGAATAATCGTTGATCGATGTTCCAGTGACACGACTGCTAAACGATGAGGTGTCGCGAAAGCGGCGCCTCTTTTTTTAAAATCAAAGGAGGCATGAACATGTTTGGACAATGGATCAAATGGGATACACCGACAGGTACAGTACGTGCCGCCTTTACGACGAAGTTCGCTGCCCCTCATGAAAACGGAAATTTAGGGTTACATGTCAACGATGATCGCGACGGTGTCATCCAGAATCGACAAGTCATCGCACGTCAGCTTGACCTCTCCCTCGAGAACTCGATTTGGGCACAGCAAGTTCACGGAAATCACGTCGAACAGGTGACGACACTTGACTCCGGGCGCGGTGCTTTGGATTACGAAACAGCGATTCCGGGTACAGATGGATTGGTGACGACCGATTCGAATGTCTTATTGATGATGCTCTTCGCTGACTGTGTGCCGCTTGTCTTCTGTGATCCGACGACAGGAATCATCGCGAATACGCATGCCGGCTGGCGCGGAACCGTTGGCAATATCGTCGAGGAAACAGTCAAGCAAATGGAACGTGCGGGTGCGAGTCGTTCATCGATTCAAATGGTCATTGGTCCATCGATCCGTGATTGTTGTTACGAAGTCGATCAACCGGTCATCGATGCAATCGATGCGCTTGAACTCGATGAGTCTCCTTACATACGCAAGGAAGATGGAAAAGCGATGTTATCGCTACAAAAAACGAATGCTGCGCTAGCTGAGCGTTGTGGAGTGGGTGATGTCCTTGACTCAGGTCTATGTACACACTGTCAGGCGGAAGATTACTTCTCTTATCGCCACGGCGACCACGGCGGTCGGTTCGCGAGTTTGATCGTAAAGGAGTCATTGGATGTCAATTCTTGAAAATGTACAAGAGGTTACACGACGGATAAAACAAGCGAGTGAAAAGAGTTCATCCAAAAAGCAGGTACAGTTGATTGGCGTGACGAAATCAGTCTCAAGTCAAGTTGCTTCTGAATTATTAGAGGCCGGTGTAACGCATCTTGGAGAAAATCGTCCGGATGGACTGCTCGAAAAACAAGCAGAACTTGGACGAACTGCTTGTACGTGGCACTTCATCGGCACGTTACAGACGCGTAAAGTTCGTCAGATCATCGATGCTATTGATGTGCTGCATTCGCTCGATCGTCTTCATTTGGCAGAAGAGATCAATAAACGAACGAACCGAATCATTGATTGTTTCATTCAAGTCAATATCTCGGGAGAAGAATCGAAGCAAGGCATCGCGCCTGAGGATGTACCGTCGTTCTTACACGAAATCGGTCAGTATCCCGCGATTCGTGTCATCGGACTGATGACGATGGCACCGTTGACGGAAGACACGACGCGTATCCGTGAGGTATTCCGGTCATTAAAAACATTGCAAGAAGAGGTCAAGGCAAAAAAATTGTCGTATGCTCCATGTACAGAGTTATCCATGGGGATGTCATCGGATTTTGAGATCGCCATCGAAGAAGGGGCGACGTTCGTCCGAGTCGGGACGACGCTCGTTCACACCTAAACGAGAAGAAGGGAGAATGGATATGGGTTTCAAATCAAAAATGCAAAATCTATTTCTCGGCAACAGCGATGATTTAGATGAACTCGAATATGAAAATGATGCTACAATAAATAAAGGTAGAGGTGCTTCACAACAAGAGTACGAAGAGTATTACGAGGAATCTACCCCAAGTGTTACTCAAAAGGAGGACAGCGTGAGACAATCGAATATCGTGCCGCTACATGCGACGAAAAAAACGAAATCGCAGGTCATCTTGAGTGAACCACGTGTCTTCAACGAAGCCCAAGAGATTGGGGAACATCTTCGTCAGAACCGTGCTGTCATCGTCAATATGCAACGTATGTCAAAAGATCAATCACGACAGATGATCAACTTCTTATCTGGTGTCGTCTTCGCTCTCGATGGAACGATTACGACGATCAGTCAGAATACCCTCCTCTGTGTTCCGAACAACGTCGAGTTGGCTGGTAGCATCTCGAATCTTCTTGGAGAAGATGATATTAATCATAAGGGGTGGTAAGTATGGATTCTCAAGTGATGTACGCGATTGGTCGTACATTAAGTACGTTATTACAGTATTACAGTTACGTCATGATCGTTTATATCCTGCTTTCGTGGTTCCCGAATGCCCGTGATTCTAAATTCGGACAAGTGCTCGCGATGTTGGTCGAGCCATTCCTAGCGCCCTTCCGTCGTATCATCCCGCCTATCGGGGGCATGCTGGATATCTCGCCGATTGTAGCCTTCCTCGTCTTGAACTTGGCTCAATCGGGTATCCGAGCAATCTTTTTAGTATGAGCGTATACGATCATTATCGTGGAAGCGAGCGGGAATTCGTCGACTCAGTCTTGAACTGGATCGATCATGTGGAAGCGACCTATACGTTCAAATTAACGGATTTCCTAGATCCACGTGAACAACAAATCACACAAGAACTCGTCGGTTCGAAATGCGCCCTCTTTTTTGAGGGCGGTTTCGAAGGCGCTGAACGTAAACGGGCAATCCTCGCACCAGATTATTATGAATACAACGCGGATGACTTTGACATTTCCATCTATCGCATTCATTATCCTACTAAATTCGTTGAACTTTCTCATCGTCAAGTCACCGGTACATTATTGAACGTCGGGTTGAAACGAGCTAAATTCGGCGACGTCATCATTCAGGATCAAGTACAGTTTGCCGTCGCGGACGAAGTCGCGACCTATATCGAAGCAAACGTCGAACGAGCAGGGAAGACGAAGATTCGTCTTTCGCGCGTAGACGCAGAAGATCGCTTGAAAGTGAAGGATCAAGAGTGGGAAGAGACACTTGGGTTTGTCAGCTCACTTCGGTTCGATACGGTCGTGAGTGAAATTCTAGGCTTCTCACGTCAAAAAGCACAGGCGCTCATTAAACAGGGTGAGAGTAAAGTGAATTATAAAGTAGTGGATGATTCGAGCTTCATGCTAGAAGAAGGCGACTTACTTTCCTTGCGTGGAACAGGACGCGTCAAGTTGATTGCAATCCTCGGATCAACGAAACGTGATCGAATCAAACTACAATACGGTATTTTAAAAGGATAAGATAAATGCGGAGGAGGAATTCATCATGCCATTAACGCCACTCGATATTCATAATAAGGAGTTCACACGAAAGTTTCGCGGCTATGACGAAGATGAAGTGAACGAATTCCTAGATCAAGTCATCAAGGATTTTGAATTGTTGTTACGTGAGAACCGTCAACAACAAGAAGTCATCCAAAACATGCAAGCGCGTGTCGACTACTTCAGTTCGATGGAAGAAACGTTGAATAAATCGATCATCGTCGCACAGGAAGCGGCTGAAGAAGTCAAAGCCAATGCTTCAAAAGAAGCGAGCTTGATCCTAAAGCAAGCAGAACGTGAAGCAGAGCAGTTGCAAGATGCGGCGCAACGCCGGGCACAACGGACAGACTTCGAAGTCGAGCAAATGCGCAAAAAAATCGAACTCTATCGTAATCGATTCAAAGTATTGATCGATGCGCAGATGGAATTATTGACGAGCCATGACTGGGATGCGTTTGATTTCTCTTCTCGTGGAGCGCTTGACGATGTTCCAGCAGTTGCGTATAATGACGACGATGTCGTATAAATAAAATCAATGACAAGGACACGTCGTATCTTGGACGGTTGACAGCGAATCGGGGGAATGGTGGAAGCCCGAGCAACGAAAAAGATGGGGTATCCCCTTGGAGTGCATGACTGAACGTTCGCTGAACAGTAAGTCATGCCGGCTCACTCCCGTTATCGAGTTCTTAAGCGGTCCTGCGTCGTCAAACTGGCGAGCGGGATTAGTAGGGTGGTACCGCGAGTTCAGCCAAGCTCGTCCCTATCTCAGGGATGAGCTTGGCTTTTTTTGTACTTTTAAAGCGAAAGGTGAGAGATGGTCAGATGGATTACAAAGAAACCTTATTGATGATGAAAACGGAGTTTTTAATGCGAGGCAACTTGCCAAAACGTGAACCAGATATGCAAGCACGATGGGAAGAGATGAATCTCTACGCTGCGGTCCAGGAAAAGAACGCTGGAAAGCCGACGTTCATCCTCCACGATGGTCCTCCATATGCGAATGGTGACATCCACATGGGTCACGGATTAAACAAAGTTTTAAAAGACATCATCGTCCGCTACAAATCGATGAATGGCTTCCAGTCTCCGTACGTGCCTGGTTGGGACACACACGGATTACCGATCGAAACTGCACTTCAAAAAGCCGGTGTTGATCGTAAATCGATGACGGTCGCTGAATTCCGTGAATTATGTGCGAAATATGCGCTCGAACAAGTCGATCACCAACGCGAACAGTTCAAACGCCTCGGCGTTCTCGGTGACTATGACAACCCATATATCACCCTGCAACCAGAATTTGAAGCAGCTCAAATTCGTTTATTCGGGGATATGGCGAACAAAGGCTATATCTACAAAGGGAAGAAACCGGTCTATTGGTCACCGTCTTCTGAATCAGCACTCGCTGAAGCAGAAATCGAATATCAAGATAAACGGTCAGCTGCTATCTATGTCGCGTTCCAAGTCATGGACGGTAAAAACATCTTAGAGCCGACGGATCATTTCGTCATCTGGACGACGACACCATGGACGATTCCAGCGAACCTCGGAATCTCTGTCAGTGCGGAACTGACATATGCGCGGATCGAATATCAAGGAAAAGGCTATATCGTAGCGGAAACACTCGTTCCTGAAGTCATCGAAGCACTCGGATGGGAAGACGCAACAGTCGGACGTATCTTTAATGGTGCGGACTTCGAATACATGAAAGCAAAACATCCATTGTACGACCGTGAATCACTCGTCATGCTTGGCGATCACGTTACAGCGGAAGCGACAGGTGTCGTGCATACGGCTCCAGGTCACGGGGAAGATGACTTCCGTATCGGTCAAGCGTACGGTCTTGACGTTCTTTGCCCAGTCGACGATAAAGGGGTCATGACAGCAGAAGCTCCTGGATTCGAAGGCATGTTCTATGAGGATGCGAACAAAGAAATCGGTCTCGCACTCGAAGAAGCAGGCGCTCTCTTAAAACTGTCGTTCATCAAACACTCGTATCCACACGACTGGCGGACGAAAAAACCGGTCATCTTCCGGGCAACGCCACAGTGGTTCGCTTCAATCAAAGACTTCCGTGCGGAAATCCTTGATGAAATCAAAGGAGTCCAGTGGGTACCAGAGTGGGGCGAAACACGTCTCCACAACATGTTCAAAGACCGCGGCGACTGGGTCATCTCACGTCAACGTGCTTGGGGCGTTCCACTTCCAATCTTCTATGCTGAAGATGGAACGGAAATCGTCACACCAGAAACGATTGATCATATCGCGAATTTATTTGCAGCTCACGGATCAAATGTCTGGTATGAGCGCGAAGCAGTCGACTTGCTTCCTGAAGGATTCACACATCCAGCAAGCCCGAACGGTATCTTCAAAAAAGAAACGGACATCATGGATGTCTGGTTCGATTCTGGTTCATCACATGCCGGTGTCCTTGCGACACGTCCTGAATTGACACGTCCAGCGGATCTCTATCTTGAAGGATCTGACCAATATCGTGGTTGGTTCAACTCGTCGCTATCGACAGCCGTCGCAACGACAGGAAAAGCACCATACAAAGCGGTCGTCAGTCACGGATTCGTTCTGGATGGTCAAGGTCGCAAGATGTCGAAATCGATCGGTAACACGATTGCACCGATCCAAGTCATGCAACAATTCGGAGCAGAGATCCTTCGCTTGTGGGTCGCATCTGTCGATTATCAAGCTGATGTCCGGGCATCGATGGATAACTTTAAACAAGTCTCAGAATCCTATCGTAAAATCCGCAACACGGTTCGTTTCCTCCTCGGAAACTTGGATCAATTCGATCCGGCGACGCACCGCGTCGCATTTGAAGACTTACCAGAGTCAGACCGTTTCATGCGGACGAAACTGGACCAACTTGTTGGAAAAGTAAAAGCGGCTTATGATGCGTACGACTTCATGGCGGTCTATCAATTGCTCCACAACTTCTGTGTCCTTGATTTGTCGTCGTTCTACCTCGATTACACGAAAGATATCCTGTATATCGAAAAAGCAGACGCGACATCGCGTCGTGCGGTTCAGACGGTCATGTATGATACAGTCGTTGCCTTGTTGCAATTGATGGCACCAGTCTTGCCTCACACAGCAGACGAAGCATGGGAATTCGTACCAGCTGTTGAGACGAAGAGTATCTTCCTGACAGACCTTCCGGAAACGGTCGAAGTCTCAGAAGAAGGACTTGCCCTCATCGAGAAATGGAACGCGTTCCTGACGTTCCGCGATGATGTCTTAAAAGCACTCGAGGAAGCGCGTGTTGAGAAACTCGTCGGTAAGACACTCGAAGCGAAACTCTTGCTTGCACCGAAGGAAGAGACGAAAGCCTTGCTCGGAACAATCGATCATCTTGAGCAGTTACTCCAAGTCTCACAACTCGAATTCGTGGAAACGGCGGATAAGATGTATGAGACGACCGGCATCACGGTTCAAAAAGCTGACGGTGAAAAATGTGAACGTTGTTGGACATATTCGACGGAACTCGGACAAGATCCGGCTCATCCGACGCTTTGCCCACGTTGTACTGAAGTCGTCAATTCTTTATAATGATACAAAGGGAGGGGCGACTGCGACTTCGCAGGACGTCCCTCATTATTTTTGGATGCGGAGGACAATAGGATGTGGCTTTACTTAGGGATTGCTGCTTTACTCGTTGGAATCGACCAGTTGACGAAATGGATCGTCGTTCAAAACATGACGATCGGTCAAGCGATCACGGTCATTCCGGATTTCTTTTATCTCAACTCGTATCGAAATCGAGGCGCTGCGTGGGGAATGCTCGAAGGTAAATTCGGCTTTTTCTTCGTCGTTACAGTCGTCGTCGTCATTGGATTGATTTACTTCCTTTACAAGGAAGGCACGAAAAATAAGGTATTTGCTTGGAGCATCGCGTTATTGCTCAGTGGTGCGATCGGAAATTTCATTGATCGAATGGCACGAGGAGAAGTCGTTGATTTCTTCCACTTCTTCCCGTTCGGCTATAATTTTCCGATCTTTAATGTCGCAGACGTCTGTTTGACGTTTGGTGTCATCACGATGCTGATCAGCGTCATGTTTGAAGAACGGTTGACTAAGAAAGGAACGATGGATAAATGAATGAAGTAGAAACATGGTCCGTACAAGCGGATGGAACGACAGGGCGCATTGATAAATGGCTCGCAGAACAAAACGATTGGTCGCGTTCGCAAGTACAGGAATGGTTGAAAGCGGGACGTGTCGAAGTCGATGGTCGTGTCGTCAAACCGAACTATAAATTATCGGGAACGGAATCGATTGTCGTTCATATCCCGGAAGCGGTGGAGCTCGAGATCTTACCGGAAGACATCCCACTTGAAGTCGTCTATGAGGACTCGGACGTCATCGTCGTCAACAAACCAAAAGGGATGGTCGTTCACCCGGCGGCAGGGCATGTCTCAGGAACGCTCGTCAACGCCTTATTACACCACTGTCAAGATCTCTCAGGCATCAATGGCGTCAAACGTCCAGGAATCGTTCACCGGATCGATAAGGATACGTCAGGTCTGTTGATGGTCGCTAAGAACGACTTAGCGCATGAGTCACTGGCGCATCAATTGAAAGAGAAGACGACGGAACGTCTCTACATTGCGCTCGTGCACGGTGAAATCCCGCACGAACTCGGAACGATCGAAGCCCCAATCGGACGCGATAAGAACGACCGTCAGCGAATGACGGTAACGGATAAGAATTCAAAGTCTGCCGTGACCCATTTCCGTGTTCTTGATCGGTATGAAGGCTTTACGGTCGTTGAATGTAAACTTGAAACAGGACGGACACACCAAATCCGTGTCCATATGCGTTATATCGGTTTCCCGCTTGCGGGTGACCCGAAATATGGTCCACGCAAGACGATGAAAATGAACGGTCAAGCCTTGCATGCTGCGGTTCTCGGTTTCGAACATCCACGCACAGGTGAGTGGATGCGCTTTGAAGCACCGCTCCCAGAAGAGATGACATTTGAAATCGGTCAATTGAAAAAACTTGAATTAGAGTCTTGACGTTTTTCTAATAAAACGGTAGAGTATCACCTAGAGAGCGATGCGAGACATCCTCTACTGACACTTCGGTCGTCCGAGTGACGATCCTACCTAACTAGTATCACCTTTAATCGAGTCCGGAGAGGCTGCGAAAGGGAGAACCTACCACGATCGTGTGTAGGCATGCATACAATACGTATGCCATGATTCTGTCTTCGATGACCTTCTGCGGATTTCCGCAGAAGGTCTTTTGTATGAAAGGAGAAAACATGAAACCAGCCGTCATCTTAGATGAAGCCGCGATTGGACGTGCACTGACACGGATCGCCCATGAAATCATCGAACGTAACAAAGGAATTCATGATTTGATGATTGTCGGAATCAAGACGCGAGGCGAGACACTCGCTCGTCGACTTACGAAGCGCATCGAACAAATCGAAGGAAAACCGGTCTTACTCGGTGTCGTCGACATCTCAATGTACCGGGATGACTTGTCGAAACGAAGTTTAGAACCAGAAATCAAAGGTTCTGATCTACCGGAAGACATCACCGGGAAAATCGTCGTCCTCGTTGACGACGTGCTCTACACAGGTCGCACCGTTCGCGCCGCGATGGACGCGCTCGTCGACCACGGAAGACCAAGTATGATTCAACTCGCTGTCCTCGTCGACCGCGGACATCGGGAGTTACCAATTCGACCAGATTTCATCGGTAAGAACGTCCCGACATCCCGTGAGGAACAAGTCGTCGTCGCGCTTTCTGAAGTCGATGAAGCCGATCAAGTATTCATTAAACGCTAAAATTCAAAACCTTTAAGGTGGTCCAGAGAGACCAGAAAGGGAGTCATCCATATGGCAAAACATGCCGCAGTACTTGATGTACAAGAAGTACCTACTCACCCTCTAAACTGGCTGATGCTCAGCTTACAACACGTCTTCGCGATGTTTGGTGCGACCGTGCTCGTCCCGCTCTTAACGGGACTCAACACATCGGTCGCGCTCGTCGCAAGCGGAGTCGGCACACTGATTTTCCTCGCCGTCACCCGCTTCAAAGTACCCACATATCTTGGTTCAAGTTTTGCCTACATCGCCCCGATCATTGCCGTCAGTGAACGGTGGGGTGTCGAGGATGCCTTAATCGGCGGAATGGTCGCTGGACTCGTCTACGGACTTGTCTCACTCCTCATCCGCTACACGGGAGCTGCTTGGTTGCTTCGCTTACTCCCACCGGTCGTCATCGGACCGGTCATCATGGTCATCGGTTTATCGCTCGCCCCGACCGCTGTCAACATGGCGATGAACGGAGCGGATGGTAAGTACAACGGACTGTACTTCCTCGTCGCGATGGTCACACTCGGCGTCACACTCCTTGCGATGACGTACTTAAAAGGAATGTGGAGCACGATTCCGATCCTGTTCGGGATCACGATTGGTTATCTCGTTGCGGCATCAGTCGGAATCATTGACTTCACACCACTTCAACAAGCCACGTTGTTCCACGTGCCGGACTTCACGATTCCGTTCTTGAATTACACACCATCGTGGAATACAGCCGCCTTGCTTCTGATCGTTCCCGTGACGCTCGTCACACTGACGGAGCATATCGGCGAACAAAAAGTGACATCACGGATCATCGGGCGCGAGACGCTCCTCGATCCAGGGATGCACCGGACCGTACTGGGTGACGGGATTGCGAAGACAGTCGCGTCGATGCTTGGCGGACCACCGGTTACGACGTATGGTGAGAACAACGGTGTCATGTCAATCACACGTGTCTACAGTGTCTATGTCCTCGGTGGCGCGGCGGTTCTTGCGATTAGCTTCGGATTCCTCGGATATGTCGAAGGGTTCATCAAGACGATTCCGACACCGGTCATGGGTGGGATCAGTATCCTCCTATTTGGAGTCATCGCGTCGAATGGTCTCCGGACGCTGACGGAAAGTAAGATCGATCTTGCCGATAAACGGAACTTGACGATTACAGCCGTCATTCTCGTCACAGGTATCGGAGGCGCGGCGCTTAAAATCGGCAACTTCTCTCTCGAAGGAATGGCACTAGCGACGATTCTTGGAATCATCCTGAATCTAGTTCTTCCGAAAACGACAGAGCAGGTCGAAGAAACAACGGAAACCTCTACAACTCAATCGGTAGCTAACAACTTTTAAGACGTTCCGAGAGAACGATAAAGTGAAGGCCATGAAAAGATGCAGGGAATCACTCTGCCTTCTTTCGGCGCACCTTCACTTAGAAGGTGCGCCTTTTTCATGACCTGAAGAGGAGTGAATGATATGATGACGATCCTAAAAAACCGGCATTTCGTCAACCTAGAAATTTTATCCACGACAGAAATTAATTCTTTGATTGAACGCAGTCTCGCTTTTAAACGAGGCGAGCCAGCGCCAGATTATTCCGATAAGACGCTTGTCAATCTGTTCTTTGAAAACTCGACTCGGACACGCTCTTCCTTTGAGATGGCAGAGCATCGTCTGAACATGCATCTACTGCCGTTCGAAACGGCGACTTCCTCCGTGCAAAAAGGAGAAACGTTACGCGATACATGCAAGACACTCGAAGCAATCGGCGCAGATGCTTTGGTCATTCGCCACGGAGCAACCGGATATTACGAAGAACTGATGCAGACACTCGATATTCCGATCATCAATGCGGGAGACGGGAGCGGTCAACATCCGTCCCAGTCCTTACTCGATTTGATGACGATGGTCGAAACGTACGGAACGGTCGAAGGAAAAGTCGTCGTCATCTGTGGGGACTTGCAACATAGTCGCGTCGCCCGATCGAACGCGGACATCTTAAAGCGACTCGGTGCCATCGTTTATGGATCAGGACCTATTGAGTGGTACGACCCTGCGATGGGCATACCGTATCTTCCGATGGATGAAGCAGTCGAGCAGTGCGACATCTTGATGTTACTGCGTGTCCAGCACGAACGGCATGACGGGACGACACGATTTGATCCAGCAGTCTACCACACAACACACGGATTGACACATGAGCGGATGAACCGTCTGAAGCATTCCGCGATCGTGCTTCATCCGGCACCGGTCAATCGGGGAGTCGAGATTGCCGACGAACTGGTCGAACATCCGCAATCGCGGATCTTTGAACAGATGAAAAATGGTGTCTTTGCACGGATGGCGATTCTGGAATGGTGCTTTTCAACGAAATCAATCAAAGGAGACGATGCAGATGACAACACGAATTGAGAATGCGAGATGGTACGAGGCGGGACAAGTTCGAACTGGAGATATTCGGATTGAAGCCGGGAAAATCACGGATTTAGCAGCAACACCGCAAGCGAATGAAACGGTCATTGATGCGTCCGGCTTATTCGTTGCACCAGGATTCGTCGACATCCATGTCCACCTGCGGGAACCGGGTGGCGAACATAAGGAGACGATTGCGACCGGCACGGCAGCGGCGGCAGCGGGTGGATTCACGACGATTTGTCCGATGCCGAACACGCGCCCCGTACCAGACGATCGTCAAACACTCGATGCTTTGTTCCAAAAGATTGAAGAGACGGCGTCCGTCCGGGTTTTGCCTTACGCGGCGATTTCAAAAAATCAACTCGGACAAGAACTCGTCGCGTTCGACCAATTAACAGATGCCGTCGCGTTCACGGATGACGGTGTCGGCGTCCAGACGGCAGCAGTCATGCGGACAGCGATGCAACAAGCGGCACGGCTCGGGAAAACGATCGTTGCCCACTGTGAAGATGATTCGTTAAAAGCAGGATGTGTGCACGAGGGAAACTACAGTCGACGAGAAGGACTACAAGGTATTCCGTCGCTTGCTGAGAGTATCCACATCGCACGTGATGTTCTGATTGCAGAAGAGACTGGCTGTCATTATCACGTCTGTCATGTCTCGACGAAAGAATCGGTCCGTGTCATCCGTGACGCGAAACGAGCAGGGATCCGGGTGACGGCAGAAGTCACACCGCACCATCTGGTGTTGATCGATGAAGACATACCGAATCAGGACCCGAACTTTAAAATGAATCCTCCCTTACGAAGTGAAGCAGATCGCCAAGCATTGCTCGAGGGGTTAGCGGACGGAACGATTGATTGCATCGCGACCGATCACGCTCCCCATGCGGCAGAAGAGAAGGCACTCGGTATCGAACGCGCCCCGTTCGGCATCACAGGGTTCGAGACGGCCTTCCCACTCCTCTATACGAAGCTTGTTGCTGAAGGAGAGATGGCACTTGAGACACTGATTCGGAATTTGACGGACAAGGCAGCAGCCATCTTTGAACTTCCTTACGGGAGACTCGAAGTGGGGGCGGAAGCAGATCTGGTTTTGCTTGATCTAGAAACGGAGCGTATCGTATCACCGGAACGATTCCGCTCAAAAGGTAAGAACACACCGTTCGCAGGAGAACGGTTAAAAGGATTCCCGGTCATGACGCTCGTCAAGGGAGAAATCGTATTCAAGGAGGACACAGCACATGCGTAAACGGACACTGATACTAGAAGATGGGATGACGTTTGAAGGAACGGCGTTTGGCTCAGATACGACAACAACAGGAGAGGTCGTCTTCCAGACCGGAATGACAGGGTATCAAGAAATGTTATCGGATCCATCTTACTGCGATCAGATGATCGTGTTGACGAACCCGTTAATCGGAAACTACGGGATTAACCGAGAAGATTATGAGACAACGCGTCCGCTCGCTAAAGCACTGATCGTCCGTGAACATTGTCAGACGCCGTCGAATTTCCGGAGTGAGATGTCACTCGATGCGGCACTTCAGGATCTTGATATTCCAGGATTAAGTGGAATCGATACGCGTCAATTGACACGGCACATCCGTTCGAAAGGTGTCATGCGTGGACGACTCGTTGACGGTGAGTTCGATTTAGCAGCAGAACTGGTTCATCTTCAAAACGCACCTATCGAGACGGATCAAGTCAAGCGGGCCTCAACGGAACGAGCGTACATCATTCCAGGTGCTGGACCGCGGATCGTTCTCGTCGATTTCGGTGCGAAGCTCGGAATCGTCCGCGAACTCGTCAAACGCGGCTGTGAAGTCGTCGTCGTGCCCTACGATGTCAATGCAACGGAAGTCTTACGCTATCGTCCGGACGGTGTAATGCTATCGAACGGACCAGGGAATCCAAAGGATGTCCCAACGGCGATTCCGTTGATTCAAGAATTGACGGGAAAAGTCGTCATCTTCGGCATCTGTCTCGGTCATCAGTTGATTGCACTAGCGCACGGGGCGGATACGTTCAAGCTCCCATTCGGTCACCGAGGGGCGAATCATCCAGTCCAAGATATCCGGACAGGTCGCGTCGATATCACGTCGCAAAACCACGGGTATGCCGTCGACGAACAGTCATTACGCGATACCGTGCTTGAAGTGACGCATCTTGCGATCAATGACGGAACGGTCGAAGGCATCCGTCATACGACAGCAGCGGTCTTCTCCGTCCAATACCATCCGGAAGCATCACCTGGTCCGATGGATGCGAACGGTCTATTCCAACAGTTTTTAGAAGAAATCACGAAACAACAGGAGGTCTCTCATGCCTAAACGTCAAGATATCCAGAAAATTCTCGTTATCGGGTCCGGTCCTATCGTGATCGGACAAGCAGCTGAATTCGACTACGCTGGAACACAAGCGTGTCAAGCCTTGAAGGAAGAAGGATATGAAGTCATCCTCGTCAACTCGAACCCTGCAACGATCATGACGGATCCAACGGTCGCTGATCGTGTCTACATCGAGCCCCTCCAAGCAGAGTTCGTCTCACGGATCATCCGCAAGGAACGTCCGGATGCCTTGCTTACGACACTCGGAGGTCAAACGGGTCTGAACTTGGCTGTCGAACTGGATCGTCTCGGTGTCCTTGCTGAGTATGGTGTCGAGTTACTCGGTACGAAATTGTCAGCAATCGAAGAGGCAGAAGATCGTGATTTGTTCCGTCAACTGATGTTTAAACGCGGGCATGGTGTGCCGGACAGTGAAATCGTGCATACGCTTGAAGAGGCACAACAATTCCGGCAACAGATCGGTTTACCGATCATCATCCGTCCGGCGTATACGCTTGGAGGAACAGGCGGTGGAATCGCCAACACACCAGAAGAGTTCACGCGAATCGTCGAAGGGGGACTCAAGGCAAGTCCGGCAACACAAGTACTTCTAGAAAAATCGATTGCCGGGATGAAGGAAGTCGAGTTCGAAGTCATGCGCGATGCGACGAATCAGGCGATCATCGTCTGTGCGATGGAAAACTTCGATCCCGTCGGTGTTCATACTGGAGACTCAATCGTCTTCGCTCCGACACAAACGCTATCGGATCGCGATTATCAATTGCTACGAAACGTCTCGCTCGATATCATTCGTGCACTCGGGATTGAGGGTGGATGTAACATCCAGTTCGCACTGGATCCGACGAGCTTCGACTACTATGTCATCGAAGTCAATCCACGTGTCTCACGCTCGTCTGCACTCGCGTCAAAAGCAACGGGTTACCCAATCGCAAAACTGGCTGCGAAAATTGCCGTCGGGTATGCCTTATCCGAATTAAAGAACCCGATCACCGAGACAAGTTTTGCTTCCTTCGAACCGGCACTCGATTATGTCGTCGCCAAGATTCCGCGCTGGCCGTTCGATAAATTCGAAACGGCAGACCGGACACTCGGCACACAGATGAAAGCAACTGGTGAGGTCATGGCAATGGGACGGACGATGGAAGAGGCCTTACTAAAAGCCGTTCGTTCACTCGAGATTGGTACAGCGGATCTGTATATGCCACGCTTCATCGAAATGGCAGATGATGCCTTACAACAAGCGATTCGCCAAGCGACGGACGATCGACTCTTCGCCTTGTACGCGGGCTTCGTCCGCGGTTACAGCGTCGAACAGATTCATGACTGGACGGCGATTGATCGCCTGTTCCTCGAGAAGTTGCACCATATTTGGCAGCTCGAGCAATCGGTCGCAGCTGGTTTGACACCTGAACTACTCCTGCATGTGAAGCGGTATGGATTCAGTGACCCGATGCTCGCCCGGATCACCGGACAAACGGAAACGGAGATTCGCCGGATGCGTGAAGCACAAGCGATTCACCCGGTCTATAAGATGGTCGATACGTGTGCGGCAGAGTTCGCGTCCGACACGCCGTACTACTACGGGACATACGAACGCGAAAATGAAGCGATCGCGACGAACCGTTCTTCGATTCTCGTCCTAGGATCGGGACCGATCCGGATTGGTCAAGGCGTTGAGTTCGATTATGCGACAGTCCATTCGATTCAGGCGATTCGTCAAGCTGGCTACGAAGCGATCATCGTCAACAACAATCCAGAAACGGTGTCGACCGACTTCTCGATCTCCGATCGGCTTTACTTTGAACCACTGACAACGGAGGATGTCCTTGAAGTCATCCGAAATGAACGTCCGCTCGGTGTCATCGTCCAGTTCGGTGGACAGACAGCGATCAACTTAGCCGAGTCATTAGCAGCAGAAGGTGTAAAAATCCTCGGGACATCGCTTGAGGATCTCGACCGGGCTGAGGACCGAAAACAGTTCGAAGCAGCATTGACGGCGCTCGACATTCCACAGCCACCAGGTAAAACGGCCGTGACAGTCGAAGAAGCGGTCACGGCAGCAGCGTCACTCGGTTACCCGGTTCTCGTTCGTCCATCGTACGTCCTCGGCGGTCGGGCAATGGAAATCGTCTATGCTCAAGAAGAACTCGAACATTATATGAAACACGCCGTCATCGCCTCACCGGAACGACCGGTCCTCGTTGACCGCTATCTGACAGGAATCGAACTCGAGGTCGACGCAATCTGCGACGGAACGGATGTCGTCATTCCAGGCATCATGGAGCACATCGAACGTGCCGGTGTTCACTCGGGTGACTCGATTGGTGTCTATCCGCCACAACGTGTCTCCCAAGACATCAAGGACCGGATCGTCGACTACACGACACGGATTGCGAAAGCATTCGGCATCAAAGGCTTACTCAACATCCAGTTCGTCTACGCGGACGGCGCTCTCTATGTCCTTGAAGTCAATCCGCGTGCTAGCCGGACGGTGCCATTCATCTCGAAAGTAACGGGACTTCCGGTCGCGCGTCTCGCAACGGACATCATTCTCGGTGAGACACTCGCTTCTTATGGATTAACAAGTGGTGTCCTACCGGAAGAACCACTCGTCTCTGTCAAAGTACCGGTCTTCTCATTTGCGAAGCTTAAAGAAGTTGATCCGACACTCGGACCGGAGATGAAATCAACCGGTGAAGTCATCGGAACGGACCGGACGCTCGAAAAAGCGCTCTATAAAGGGTTGCTCGCATCAGGGATGGCGATTCCAGAGCACGGTCGTGTCCTCTTGACAGTCGCAGATCCAGATAAAGCAGAAATGACGGATCTCGCACGTCGCTTTGCCTCACTTGGATTCACGTTACTTGCAACGGAAGGAACGGCAGCGTACTTGACGGAGCAAGGATTACCGGTCCAGACGGTCGGCAAAATCGACTCGTCTTCCGAATCGATGCTCGACGTGATTGAAAAAGGGGAGATCGAATATGTCATCAATACGATGAGTCGGGACTCGCAAGTCACGAAAGATGGCTTCATCATTCGCCGGGCAGCAGCCGAGAATCAGGTCGTCTGTCTGACATCACTCGATACGGCGGAAGCAATTCTACGTGTCATCGAAAGTCGCTCGTTTGAAGCCAGTGCAATCCAAGCCTTCACACATGAAAAGAAAGTGGTGATCCAATGAAGCAACTCTTGACGGTCGTCTCTCGACGAACGGTAGCTCAAGGTGCGACAGAACTCGTCTGTCGCTTTGAGCAACCTCAGATCATCGCGCCAGGGCGATTCATGCATCTTCGCGTCGGGCCACTCTTACGCCGACCGATCTCGATTGCCCGGGTCGATCATGACTTGATCACGTTTCTCTTTAAAGAAATCGGACAAGGAACAGCAGAACTGGCCTCTTTGCGTCCGAATGATACGATCGATGCCCTCGGACCGCTTGGAAACGGGTTTCCGATTGCTGCTATCCATCCAACTCAACGCGTCGTCCTCGTTGGTGGGGGGATCGGTGTCCCACCGCTGTATGAGACGATGCGCCAACTTGTCGCCCGGGGCGTGACATGTGAAGCGATTCTAGGATTCGATACGGCAACAAGCGTTTTTTACGAAGCGGAATTCCAAGCACTCGGTAAGACGACGGTCACGACCGTCGATGGAACGCATGGCACGACAGGATTCGTCACGGTAGCCTTACGTCCGGAAAGCTACGACGTCCTACTCGCCTGCGGACCGGAACCGATGTTGCGAACGTTACAGCAACAACCGATCGAACATAAGTATCTGTCGATCGAAAACCGAATGGGGTGCGGTATCGGAGCGTGCTTTGCCTGTGTCTGTAAAACACCGACCGGCGGGTACGTTAAGACATGTTCCGATGGTCCAGTCTTTCGGGCAGAGGAGGTCGTATTATGAGAGAACGATTGCGTGTCGAGTTGCCGGGACTCTCTTTAAAAAATCCGATCATGCCAGCATCCGGATGTTTTGGATTCGGTGAGGAATATGCGAAGTTGTATGATTTATCAGAGCTTGGGGCGATCATGATTAAAGCAGCGACGGGTGAAGAACGCTACGGAAACCCGACGCCACGTGTCGCAGAGAGTGGCATGGGGATGTTGAATGCAATCGGTCTCCAAAATCCGGGTGTCGATGGCATCTTAACGAATAAATTGCCATTCCTAGAGACGTTCGATACGGCGATCATCGCCAATGTCGCAGGTTCGACACCGGAAGAATATGAGTTCGTCGCGGAGAAAATGAGTCGGCATCCAGGCATTCATGCACTGGAATTAAACATTTCCTGTCCGAACGTCAAATCGGGGGGGATTCAATTCGGAACGGATCCGTTGCTTGCCGCTGAGTTGACCCGACGTGTCAAACGAGTCTCGACTAAACCGGTCTACGTCAAACTATCACCGAACGTCACCTCGATCGTCGAGATGGCGCGTGCCGTCGAAGCCGCTGGTGCAGATGGTCTGACGATGATCAATACACTAGTTGGGATGCGAATCGATGTCCGGACGGGACAGCCAATCCTTGCGAACCGTATCGGTGGATTATCGGGTCCGTCAATCAAACCAGTCGCGATTCGGATGATTCATGATGTCGCGCAAGTCGTTTCGATCCCGATCATCGGTATGGGTGGCGTGATGGAGGTCGATGACGTCCTCGAAATGATTTACGCCGGGGCTTCGGCTGTTGCCGTTGGTACCGCAAACTTCGTCAATCCATACATCTGTCAAGAATTGATTCAGCAGTTACCAGAACGGATGGACGAACTTGGCATCGATCATATTTTAGACATCAGGGGGAAAGCATATGAATCAACTTTACATCGCGCTTGATTTTCCGACCGAAGCAGAAGTCTTTTCGTTTCTCGAACGGTTCGAAGAGACACGACCTGCCGTGAAAATCGGGATGGAATTGTTTTATGCAGCAGGCGGAACTTTCGTCCGAAAACTCGTCGAGCGTGGACACGCGGTATTCCTCGATGTCAAAGTCCACGACATTCCAGAAACGGCACGCCGGACGATGCGCATCATCGGACAATTAGGCGTCGAACTGACGAACGTCCATGTTGCTGGTGGAAAAGAGATGATGATCGCTGCGCGAGAAGGACTGCGTGAGACGAACGCTGAGACACAACTGATTGGCGTGACTCAGTTGACATCGACGGATGAAGCGATGTTACGCGATTTAAAGATTGAAGGAGCGATGCCGGCAGTCGTTCGTGAATATGCGCAACTCGCAGAAGCAGCAGGACTAGATGGTATCGTCTGTTCAGCACTCGATCTTCCGGAACTAGTTTCAGCTTGTCGGACAGATTTTCGGTTCGTCACACCCGGCATTCGTCCGACGAACAGTCAAGCGGATGATCAAAAGCGGGTCGCGACCGTTCTTGACGCTCGTCAAAATGGAGCGACGGATTTAGTGATCGGTCGTCCGATTACGCGTGTAGAACATCCAGAACAGATCTATCTGATGTTACTTGAACAATGGAAGGGGCAATTCTCATGGTAAATCCAATCGCTAGTGCGTTACTCCGTATTGAAGCCGTCACCTTATCGCCGAACGATCCATACACATGGGCAAGTGGACTTCGTTCACCGATTTATTGTGATAATCGTTTGACGCTCTCGTACCCAGAAGTTCGTTCCTTGATTGCAGATGCACTCGCTGAGAAAGTGAAGGGACTTGCAGTCGATGTGATTGCTGGAACTGCGACGGCAGGTATTCCACACGCAGCATTCGTCGCGGAACGACTAGGATTACCGATGGTCTACGTACGTAGTGGCAACAAGAAACACGGTAAAGGGAATCAAATCGAAGGTGTCATTCAACCTGGACAACGTGTCGTCGTCATCGAAGACTTATTATCGACGGGGATGTCAGCAATCGAAGCGGCGGAAGCTCTGCAAGCGAAGGGAGCAAATGTCATTCGCATTCAAGCGATCTTCTCATACGGGATGGAGCGCTTGTCAAACAATCTCCGCGACGCAAAGATCGAAGCGGATGCATTACTGACGTTCGAAGCGTTACTCGAAACCGCACAACAACAAGGCGATATTACTATAGAAGAGCAAAAACAGTTGGCGGATTGGTCGAAAGATCCAGTCGCTTGGAGCGAACGTTTTACAGCGAACGCCTAAAATCGATAGATTCCGTCGGACGCCCTACGATTTCTAGTGAATGTTTTGGTACACTAGAAAAATAAAGGAGGTCGTCGACTATGGTGACGCATTATCGTGATTATGAACAGTTCAAAAAGGTCGTCCTCCCGTTTTTGCTTGAACGTCCGGATACCCATCAGTTGATTCTTGGCATATTAGAACGTGGGGATGAACCGCTCTTGATGGCAACGGCACAAGAAGGCGATCATCGTCTCGTCATATTGCAAACGATACCGGAGCAAGCCATCGTCGCAGGGGATGTGTTCTCGCAAGAAGGAATCCGAAAGCTTGCGCGAATTCTGGATAGTCCAGGATTCGTCGGAGAACAGGCTATCTTAGCGCCGCTGTTACTCCCACATTCCATGTATGAGGTACATATGGAACAGGGGATGTATGCATTGACGAAGGTCGAGATGCCGCAGGTTCCGAAAAATGTCGTCTTCCGACCGATTTCGGACGATGAAAGACAACAAGCCTTAGCGTTTGCGTCCGGATTTTTATATGAAGTTGAAACGCGACCTTCTGAGCGACAGCTTACGCAACTCCATCAGTCGATGACGCGACACATCCACCAAGGAAGCTTGATCGGACTGTTTCGTGAAGATGTGCTTGTCGCGATGGCAGCAGCGACGCGTCCGACGCAAACTGGGATTACGATTTCTTACGTCTATACGCCGAAAGAACTGCGTGGAAATGGGTATGCCTCTTATCTTGTCGCCAAACTATCTGAACATCTACTACAGTCTTATCCGGTCGTGACGCTCTACACTGATTGGTCGAACCAGACAGCGAATAAGATCTATCAGCATGTCGGTTTCGAGTTAGTCGGACGATCCTTACATATCAAGAAACAAGACCGCTACCGGTAAGTATCGAGTTTCTTGTTTCGATGTCTAGACATTGATATGCACAACAACAGCCGATCATCCTGTTATCTAAGGACGATCGGCTGTTTCATGTCAAATTGAGAAATCAATTGAATGTAGCGATGATTTTACCACGGACGTGGCGTTCAGATAGACGTTGCAATCCTTTGACGATGTCTGCTGCTGGAATCTCTTCTGTAACGAGTGGATCGAGTTCTTTTGCTGCGACGAATTTTAATAACTCGCTTGCCATATAACCGAGGTTTCGGATGGCACGGTCATCTTCGCTTGCATAAGCAGCCGCGAGTGCCACTTCATGGATCGAAGGGGAGAGCGTGAACGGCTTAACGACCGACTGATCGGGACCACCGGCGATGAAGGCAAGTTGCCCCGAGAAGGCAAGACGTCCGAGATCAGCTGTTGCTTCATCTCGACCGACCGTATTAAAAATCAAGTCAGCGCCGCGACCGTTCGTCCAATCGCGGATGACATCCGTGACATTTTCTTTTTTGTAGTCGATGGCAAGATCGGCACCGAGTCGCTTGACCCACTCATGATTTTCCGTCGAAGCAGTCGTCGCGACCTTAAGACCAAGGCGTTTTGCGAGTTGAATGCCGATGCCACCAACACCACCTGCACCAGCATGGATAAGGATCGTTTCTTTCCCTGTCGTGTTCATCTTCTGAACGATGGCTTCATAGGCAGTCATGCCTGCGCAAAGAATCGCAGCGGCTTCAGCGAATGAGATGTCTTCCGGAATCAGGGCGAGGGCACGTGTATCGACGAGGGCATATTCAGCAAAAGCACCATCGCGTTGCAGGTTCGTATGAATCGCTACACGATCGCCGATTTTCACTTCTGCGCCGGGTCCGATTTGTTCGACGACACCAGCTAGATCGACGCCTGGAATATGCGGGAACGTCCAAGCTGGATTGTTGGTCGCCTTATAGTCGACGGGATTCAGCGCGACGGTTTTGACACGAATCAAGGCTTGACCTTCTCCTGGCGTCGGTGTTTCGACCTCTTCGAATGTCCATTGATCAATGGCTGTACCTGAGTGATTTAACCATGCTTTCATGTTTAATACGCTCCTTCCGAATAGGTGAGTTCATACGAGTGAGAGTAGATTTCGACGAGGTTACCGAATGGATCCTCACAGTAGACCATTCGATACGGCTTGTCTCCCGGATAGTATTCGCGGATCGGCATCCGTTGTTTGCCGCCGTGGGCGACGATTTTTTCGACGAGTCCTTCGACGTCTGGATCTTGGATCGCATAATGGAAGATGCCTGTTTTCCAGAATTCGAAGTTATTTTCGGGTTGTTCATTGTTCGGGAACTCGAACAACTCGATTCCGATGCGGTCACCTGTCGCCATGTGAGCAATCCGGAACTTGTTCCATCCTGCACCAAAGACATCCGTACACATGACACCGATGGCAGAGTCATCTTCGAGGACATCAGATGGTTCCATGATGATATACCAACCCATCACCTCTTGATAAAAACGGACGGCTTCGTCGAGATTCGGTACAGAAAGACCGATGTGCGAAAAATTACGTGGATACGTTATGCTTAACACTCCTTTTGCAAAATGATTTACGCATACTCTAACTTACGCTACACTCGATTGCATAGTACGCACTTTGAAGTAACTACTCTGGAGGAGAGAACAACATGTCGACAGAACAATTTCCGGTCAATCGGGCGCTCGCCATCATCGGCGGAAAATGGCGTCCACAATTATATTGCACGTTAGAGAACGGTCCGAAACGTTTTTTAGAGTTACAACGTGCCATTCCCGGAATTTCTCGGAAAGTCTTGACGGATCAATTAAAAGAACTCGAACGTCTCGGAATGATGAACGGATTGAGTATGATGAAGCCGTCTTACATGTCGAATACAAATTGACAGAAGCGGCATTTACACTGCAACCAGCCATGAAAGGTTTATGCGCATGGGGGGAAGGGAATCAATTATCCGAATCCTAATCGAGAGGCAGTGAATTAGATGAAGCTAACTTATCATGGACAGTCAACAGTAACGATTGAAACGAATGGTCACCATCTCGTCATCGATCCATTCTTTAGTGGTAATGAAAAAGCGACGACGAATCCAGATGACGTCAAGGCAGATTTTATTTTGTTAACCCATGCCCATGCCGATCATATGCTGGATGCAGAGCGTATCGCGAAAGCCACGGGAGCAACAATCATTGCTACGCACGAACTGGCGACGTATCTGAGTTTCAAAGGCCTCAACGTTCATCCGATGAATCTCGGCGGACAGTTTGAATTCCCGTTTGGTAAAGTGAAGATGACACAGGCATTCCATTCATCAAGTATCATCGATGAGGAAAAACAGACGATTACGTACATGGGGATGCCGGCTGGATTCTTGCTGACGATCGAAGGAAAGGAAATCTATCATGCAGGCGATACGGCACTGTTCGGGGATTTAGCCCTTTATGGCGCTCATCACGAAATCGATTTAGCCTTCTTACCGATCGGTGATAACTTCACGATGGGTCCGGATGATGCGTTGATCGCTGCAGATATGTTGCAAGCGAAAGCCGTCGTACCAATCCACTACGATACATTTGATTTAATCAAACAAGATGCGAACGCATTCTGTGAAAAGATTGAAGCGCAAGGTCAAACGGGTCATCCACTCGCGATCGGCGAGTCACTCGAATTATAATCCGTTCTTAAGCAAAGGAGAGGAAACGTCAATGTTCCTCTCCTTTTTGTCGATTATTGTTCTGGAATGTCAGTGGTTCATCCGATGACGCTTCCTTCTTCCGCCCGATGGCGAAACGGTGAACTTCTTCTATGATAAGAAGGGGGCTGTTGACAGCCGATTCAGATATTCGGAATAATGGTAGACATGAGATGGAGGGGCTGACATGGAAGAGCATAACAGTAGGAGTGTGCGGAAACGAAAACAATCGTCGTTCACACGCTTAAAAAATAAACAAAAACAAAAGATGGATGCACGGTTGAACCGGATTGGAGAAAAAGGACCAGTGAAGCGACCGCTTTATTTATACGGTGGTGTCATTCTCGGACTTGTCGTCATCTATTCAATCACATTGCTCGTCTCAACGGAATTGTTATCACGAGGCGAAACATTCAAAACGACGAATCGCTATAAATCTCTCGCCATCGAGGCGCCGCACGCAACGGTACAATTCATTCGAAGCACAGATGGAAACGTCCAAATCAAGCTCGTCGATAGTGCGTCGAGTGGCAAACGACTGAAAATCAGTACATCGACGAATACGGTGACGGTGACAGGACGAGATGGTTGGCTATCTCGACTTGGCAATCGTCCGAGCGAAAAAACAGCAGACTATACGATTCAAGTGGGACTACCAAGTTATATGAACCGTGTCGATGTCGATGCTGGAACACTTAAAGGAATGGGCATCTACGCAAAAACGATCGAGATGGACGGAGAAGCGATGAGTCTCGATAAAGTAAAAGGTGATGAGATTACACTGAATGCTACACGTGCGATTTCCGTCAAGGAAATGGACGCCGTCCATGCGCAGGTGACAGGCGAGAGTGTCTCACTGGCAGACTATATGGCGAAATTGAGTCTTGATGTCACGACGATTGACGGCGCGACGAAGCTAAAACCAGATAAATCAGCCGGTACGATTACGATTGACACGGGAGGCGATATTAAAGCCTCTGACCGATATACGAAACAAAAGAATAAGGATGAGACGATTTATGAACTGTCGAAACAAGAAAAACCGGAAGTGACAGTCAATAGTGAAGTCGGGCAGGTGACGCTCGAGTGAAATTAAAGTTTCGGATTGGACTTCGAACGATCAAGACCGGTATCGCGGTAGCTCTTGCACTCAGCATCTCTTGGTATGTATTCGGTATTTATTCAGGAATGGGGGCTGTCGCAGCCATCGTTGCGATGCAACCGACGATCCATCGTTCATTTAAAATCGTCTTCAATCGAATTTTCGGAACGGTACTCGGACTGATGTGTGGACTCGCCATCGTTGCGACACTTGGTGCCAATCCACTGACGATCGGACTCGCCGTCGTCGTCTCGCTCGTCCTCAATTCGATGATTGGACGAACGGATATGTCGACGTTCGCGGCTTTTGCCATCGTCTTGATGTTCGAGAGCCCGACCGCTGACTACGTCCACTATGCCTTATCACGGTCGTTGTTGACTGTCGTTGGGGTATTATCTGCCGTCCTCGTCAATTACATCGTCTTCCCGCCACATTATGAAGACCGCTTACTGTTACTCGTCAAAAAAACGACGCAACAGTTGATGGAAGATTGGCGAAGCCTTGTGCAAGATGATGGACGCTTGCTGACTGTCCGTAAACAAATCCTCAAACATGAGGAAATGATGTTGATGCTTCAAGAGGATCAAAAATATCCACTAGTGGCGAGCGGTCAAAGTGAAGCGTTCATTCGACTGAAGGAGCTTGTTGATCTTGAAGACAAGTTGCTCGTCTTGCTTGAAAGCATTGCTAGTCACCGGGATATCCCGATGACAGAAGAACAAGAAAAGACGCTCGGTCAGGAAATTGATTTCTTACTCAGCCATCATTACGATGTCATCTTCTCCCACGAACGAAAACAAGCGATGTTCTCATTCGATCAAGAATTAAGCGAGGCGAAGGATATCATCCATGGGCATTTGCTCGATTACCGGGAACAGTTAGAAAAAATGAAGTGAAGATGAAAAAGCGCTGTTTCTCCTAAATGTCACTTAGGAGAAACAGCGCTTTTTTGTGTAGCATCATTGACGTAAGGATTGGACGACATCTGGATCAGGTGTGACGTAAAGAGTCGTTTGATCCGTGTAGATGACGAATCCGGGCTTTGCACCACTCGGTTTTTTGACATAACGTAGTTCCGTGAAGTCGACCGGAACTTGGCTCGACTCACGTGCTTTCGAGAAATAAGCCGCGACAATCGCTGCTTCCTTCAACGTCGTCTCGTCCGGTGCATCACTTTGAATGATGACGTGTGATCCCGGGATATCCTTCGTGTGTAACCACGTATCGGACCTGCGTCCGAACTTGAACGTCGCGTAATCATTTTGTTTATTATTCTTTCCGACGAAGAATGGAAGACCAGTCGAAGAACGGTATTCTTCGAGTTGTGGGAGCTGCGGTTTCTTTTTCTTCTTTTGTCGTTCGCGCAGATAACCTTCTTCGACGAGTTCCTCGCGCATTTCCCGGATGTCTTCCGGGGATGCGACATCGAGTTGCGCAAGTAAGCCTTCGAAGTACGCAATCTCAGCTTGGTTCTTCTCGAGCTGACGCGCGACTTCGACTTTGGCGGTTTTTAATTTGTTATACCGTTTGTAATAACGTTGCGCGTTCTCATTCGGCGAGAAACGAGGATCAAGCGTGATCGTGATCTCAACACCATCTGGATCATAGTAATCGACGACGGTCGCTTCCTTCATCCCGCGTTCGAGCTGATAAAGATAGGTCGTCAGCAGTTCCCCTTTATGTTTCCATTCATCCATCCGTAACGTCGCTTCTAAATCTTTTTCGAGTTTTGAGCGCTTTAAGATATTCTTATCGTACTCGCTCTTGATGAACCGTTCGAGATCGGCTGCTTGTTGTTTGACGCGATCGCGGTTTGCTTTTTGATGGAAGAAGGCGTCGAGGACTTGACCACTCGTCTCGAACGTCTTCTCGTCGATGATGGATCCTTCCGTTAGCCGGACCGGTGCGAAGCGTTCCTTACCACCTTCCATCCGTTGTAAGACATAAGGACCATCGAGTTCCTTCAGGACATCTTGAAAGGCAGACGCAAGATTCGTCCGGTTAGCAAGACCTGCCCGTGTGACGACTTCCTTTGCAATTTGCGGAGATAGACCACTGAAGAGACCAAGTAACTGTCGATCGAGTTTCCCAGCGTTCCAGTCGATTCGGTGAAGGGTCTTTTCGATATCTCCCGTAAGCGGATCAACTTTATCCTGTGCCGGCGGAAGCTGGTATGTCATCCCTGGCATGATCGTCCGGAAGGTATTTTGACTGAGTGGTAAGTGTTTGATCGCATCGAGGATCTTATCTTGTCCATCGGTCAAAATGATGTTCGAGTGACGTCCCATCAACTCGACATAGATTTTTTTCGCTTCCTCATCACCGAGTTCGTTCCGGGAGCGGACGCGCAAGACGATGATTCGGTCACGTTCGAGTTGTTCAATTGATTCGATGAACCCACCTTCGACATGTTTGCGGAGCATCATACAGAAGAGTGGGGGTTCACTCGGGTTGCTGACCGCTTCCGACGTAATGTGCATTCGTGCATACATGGCATTCGCAGAGGCGAGCAACAATACGTTTTTTCGCTCGGCCCGGACCTGGAATACTAAATCCAATGTATACGGTTGGTATACCTTATTGATCCGTCCTCCGACGAGCGGTTGGAGTTCTTCGACGACGCGTGTCGTCATCAATCCGTCAAAAGCCATACGATTACCTTCTTTCTTGATTTCGTTCTCACTTTCTAAAGGTAACAGAAATGGCATCGTTATGGTATGATAAAGCAGTCGAGCTAAAAAAGATGACTTGCGAACTTCCCGTCTCTACTGCTAATATGAAACAATGTGAAGTTTGTGAGATGGAGGGGTTTTGAAGTGATTTTCAAAGAGCGTGGCTTATTACTCGTATTATCTGGTCCAAGTGGTGTCGGAAAGGGAACGGTCTGTCGTGCCTTGCGCGAAGATCAGGATAATGATCTGCATTACTCGGTATCCTGTACGACGCGCCAACCGCGCGAAGGAGAAGCAGATGGTGTTCACTATTTCTTTAAATCGCGTGAAGAATTCGAAGAGATGATTGCGAACAATCAACTCTTGGAATATGCTGAATTCGTAGGGAATTATTATGGAACACCTGTCGAATGGGTGAACCAGATCCTAGATGAAGGAAAAGACGTCATTCTCGAAATCGAAGTTCAAGGGGCCATGCAGGTCAAAGAACATTTTCCGGAAGCTGTCTTCTTATTCCTTGCACCTCCAAGCCTCCAAGAATTACGGAACCGCCTCGTAGGGCGTGGAACGGAATCAGAGGAAGTCATCAAGCAACGTCTTCTCGTCGCTAAAGAAGAGATTGAGATGATGGATGCGTATGACTATGTCGTGACGAACGACGAAATTCATAAAGCCTGTGATCGAATTCAAGCAATCGTCACAGCGGAACATTGCAGTCGGGAACGTGTCGCTTCCCTATATAAAAAAGCCATGGAGGTTAAGTGATATGTTATATCCATCAGTTGATAAGCTTCAAAAGAAAGTGCCATCGAAATATACGATCGTTACAGTTGCCGCTAAGCGTGCGCGTCAAATCCAAGACGGGAAACGCGTGAGAGTCACGAACCCAAAATCGCATAAACCGGTCGGGAAAGCTTTAGAAGAGCTTTATTTCGAAGAAGTATCCGTCACGAACCAACCGCAAGACTAATTTTGAAGCAGCCACTTGTCATCGTGGCTGTTTTTTTCAATAAGGAGGACACCTACATGTTAACCAACCGAAACATTCTACTGTGTGTCGGCGGTGGAATCGCTTCCTATAAATCAGCAGCACTCGCTTCAAAACTCGTCCAAGCAGGCGCACACGTTCAAGTCGCGATGACGCGTAATGCGCAACAATTCGTCGGTAAGACGACGTTTGAAGCACTGACGCGAAAAGCGGTCTATGACAATGTCTTCATCGAGCATGATCCGTCAAAAATCGCCCATATCGATTTAGCGGACGAAGCGGATTTAATCGTCGTCGCACCAGCAACCGCGAACTTGATTGCAAAACTCGCGCACGGGATCGCAGATGACTTCATTACGACGACGATCCTTGCAGCAACGTGTCCCGTCATCGTCGCACCGGCGATGAATGTCAACATGCTCGAACATCCGGCGACTGTCCGCAATATCGAACAACTCAAGCAGGATGGTGTCCAGGTGATTGCACCGGGAGTCGGAAATCTCGCATGTGGTTGGGTCGGAAAAGGTCGTTTACCGGAACCAGAAGATTTGGTCGCAACACTCTCAACGTTCTTTGAAGAAAAATATCTAGCTGGGCGAAAAGTTTTGATCAGTGCAGGTCCGACCGTTGAACGGATTGACCCGGTTCGTTATTTGACGAATGATTCTTCAGGGAAAACTGGAATTGCGCTAGCAGAGGCGGCACGAGACGCAGGAGCAGATGTCACGCTCGTCCATGGTCCCCTTCGGATCGGATTACCGACCGGGATGGCGACGATTGCTGTTGAATCAGGGGAAGAGATGCTTGAAGCCATGTTACGTGACTATGAGACGCAAGACATCGTCATCATGTCCGCTGCCGTAGCTGACTATCGACCGTCTGTCCAGTACGATCAGAAGCAGAAGAAAATTCACGGACCATTGCGGATTGAACTCGAGGAGACGACGGATATTCTGAAGACGCTCGGTGAGCAGAAACAACATCAGGTATTAGTTGGATTTGCAGCGGAGACGACGGACGTCGAGACGTTCGCGAAACAGAAACTCGTCCGAAAGAAGGCGGATTTCATTGTCGCGAATGATGTCTCTCGTTCTGACATCGGATTTGTCAGCGACGAAAATGAGGTCGTCGTCTTCGGGAAGAATGATTCCGTCACGCGATACGATCAACAATTGAAATCGACGCTCGCTAAAGCGCTCATGCGCCAATTTGCGGAGGCATTGGCATGATAGCTGAAGTCATCGTCGATGTCGCAGCGGCCACTGTCGATCGTCCATTTGATTATGCCGTGCCGGAACTTTGGCAGGAGCTGATCGTTCCCGGGATGCGCGTCGAGGTTCCGTTCGGTCCACGTGCGTTGCTTGGGATCGTCGTCGGGACGAAAGCCACATCTGATCTGACGAACGTCAAATCGATCGTTCGTGTCTTAGATGAGACGCCGACCTATACGCAGGAATTACTCGAGCTGTCGGCTTATCTATCAGAAACGACATTGTGTTTTCAGGCGACGGCACTGCTTGCGATGCTGCCGGCTGCCTTGAAGGTGAGTTATGATAAACTGGTCATAGTCGAGTCGGGCCCACTTCGGGCATATCAAGGTAAGAAAATGAGTCAATTACCAACGGAAGTCCAACAAATCATCTTAACAGCGGCGAAACAAGCTGACGTGACGCTTCAACCGGTCATTCGTGAGAAAAAGACGTCTAAGACGGATAAACGGATTCGTCTCCTCGAGGAACAGGCAACTTTTACGAAACAAGCGAGCCAACAAGTGGCACTTTACTCGTATATCCAAGAATTTCCGAATGCGCTTTGGAGTGAAATCAAGCAGGCGACAGGCGCAACGAGCGCAACATTGAACGCCCTCGAGAAAAAGGGCATCATTGAAGTTGAGACGATTGATGTACGGCGAAATCCTTACGAGCATCTCGTCCAAGACATCTTTGTGCCGTCCTCTTTGACGGAAAAGCAACAGGAAGCTGTCTCGGCGATTACGGCTGAAGCTGAGACCGGAACGTTTTTGTTACATGGCGTAACAGGAAGCGGAAAGACGGAAGTCTATCTTGAATCGATTCATGCACAACTCGAACGCGGTAGACAAGCGATCTTGCTCGTCCCTGAAATCAGTCTGACACCGATGATGGTCAAACGGTTCAAACGTCGTTTCGGAGAACGGGTCGCTGTCCTGCATAGCGGTCTATCGCTCGGAGAAAAGTATGATGAGTGGCGCAAAATCGCTCAAGGCGAGGTCGATGTCGTCGTCGGTGCACGGTCCGCCGTGTTTGCGCCGCTGACGAATATCGGAATCATCATTCTCGATGAAGAACATGAAACAACCTATAAACAAGAAGAGAATCCGCGCTATCATACGCGTGATGTTGCAAAATGGCGAGCGGCCTATCATCGTTGTCCCGTCGTGCTCGGAAGTGCAACGCCATTACTTGAGACGTATGCGCGGGCACAAAAAGGGGTCTATCGTTACTTACCGCTTCGCGAACGATTCGGTGGGGAACTGCCTCCGGTCGACATCGTTGATATGCGTAAAGAACTTGAACGGGGCAATCGGACTCCGTTCAGCCTCGCGCTCGTCGAAGGTATCAAAGAACGAATCGAGCGTGGGGAACAGACGGTATTACTTTTGAACCGTCGTGGGTACACGACATTCGTCTTATGTCGGGATTGCGGGGAAACGCTTCAATGTCCGCATTGTGCCGTCAATTTAACGTATCATCAACATGAAGATCGCTTGAAGTGCCACTATTGTGGATTCGAGGCGGCGATGCCGAAAACTTGTCCGTCCTGTGAATCGACGAAGATTCGTCAGTTCGGAACGGGGACGCAAAAAATCGAGGAAGAGTTGGCGCATTTGATTCCGGAAGCGCGCATTATCCGGATGGATCAAGATACGACGTCTCGTAAAGGCGCACACGAGAAGTTACTCGATGCCTTCGAGCGTAAGGAAGGAAACATTCTTCTCGGGACACAGATGATCGCAAAAGGTCTCGACTTTCCAAATGTCACGCTCGTTGGGGTGCTCGCTGCCGATGCGACGCTCGGTATTCCGGATTTTCGGGCAAGTGAGCGAACATTTCAGTTGATCACGCAAGTGTCGGGTCGTGCCGGGCGGGGGCAACTCGCCGGACAGTCGATCATCCAGACCTATAATCCGGAACACTACGTCATTCAGACGGCAAAACAGCATGATTTCGAAACGTTCTATAAGCGGGAGATGCAGTTGCGCAAACTCGGGGGACACCCTCCATTCTGGTTCCTTGGTCTGATCACGGTCTCGGCGACACATCCACTCGAAGCACAAGCAGAAGCGCAACAGATTGCTTCTGAGCTGCGGGCTTTCGAATCGGAGGATTTAGTCGTCAATGGACCGTTCGATGCGCCACTTGCTCGACTGAAGAATATGTACCGACAACAGGTCTTAATTAAACATAAAGGGCAGGAAGATGTCCGGACACATCTCCGTGATATCTTAGCCCGTCGTCAAAAATCAAAAACACAAGTCGCGATCGACTTGAATCCATTTGTATTCATGTGAGGTGTCTGTATGTATAAAGTAGTAGAAGTACCAAATGATGTATTACGACAGGTATGTGAACCTGTCACGAAGTTCGATAAAAAACTCGGTAAGATGATCGACCGGATGTTCGATACGATGTACGAATATGATGGTGTCGGCTTAGCGGCACCGCAAATCAATCAACCGATCCGTGTAGCTGTCGTCCATACGGATGATGAGACAGGACCGATCGAGCTGATCAATCCGGAAATCATCGAAGCCGATGGTTCACAAATCGATGACGAAGGATGCCTCAGCATGCCAGGCATTTTCGGACCGGTCGAACGGTTCGACCGCATCGTCGTCAAGTCTCAAGATCGTCTCGGGCGGACGGTCAAAATCAAGGCAAACGGCTTTTTTGCACGTGCCATCCAGCACGAGATGGATCATTTAGACGGTGTCCTGTTCACGGATAAACTCGTCGAGCAAGAAAAACCGCGCGTCGTCTTCATGGGGACGCCTGAGTTTGCGGCAGGAACACTGCGTGAAGTGATCGATGCCGGATATGACGTCGTCGGTGTCGTCTCACAACCCGATAAGCCGGTCGGACGAAAACGGGAAGTCAAACCGACACCTGTGAAACTCGTCGCGATGGAACACGATATTCCTGTGTTGCAACCGAAACGGATTCGTGAAGACTATCAGGACGTCCTTGATTTAAAACCAGATCTCATTATCACGGCAGCTTACGGTCAGATTGTACCGACAGCGATTTTGGAAGCACCACGTTTTGGGGCGATCAATGTCCATGCGTCACTCTTACCGAAATATCGTGGCGGTGCACCGATTCATCAAGCAATCATCGATGGTGAAAAAGAGACAGGCGTGACGATCATGTACATGGTCGATCGATTGGATGCCGGTGATATGTTGTCAAAAATCATTGTTCCGATCGAAGAGAACGATACAGTTGGAACGATGTTTGAAAAATTAGCGGACGCAGGAGCGCGTCTGTTGCTTGAGACGTTACCGCGTTTGTTCGCAGGTGAATTGACACCGGAAGCACAAGTCGAGGCAGAAGCGACGTTTGCACCGAATATCTCACGTGAACGGGAACGGCTTGATTTTACGTTACCGGGTGAGACACTCTATGATCAAATCCGAGGAATGAATCCTTTCCCAAGTACGTACACGATGCTTGGTGATGATCGATTGAAAGTCTTTTTCGCGACGAAAGTCAAAGGAACGGGACGACCAGGTGAAATCATTGCTTTAGAAGCGGATGGTCCCGTCATCGCGACAGGTTCGGAAACAGCGTTGAAGCTGATCGACTTACAGCCGTCCGGAAAAAAACGGATGGATGGTGCCACGTTCATGCGCGGGATCGGTCAATCGCTTGAACTCGGACAACAAGTAGGTGAGAACGCATGAACGTACGTGACGCAGCAGTAGCGACACTAATGAAAATTGGTCAAGGTGGTGCCTTCTCGACAATCACAGTTCACCAGATGCTTGAAAAGCGTGCTATCTCAGCAACGGATGTCGGCTTGTTCACAGAACTCGTCTACGGGACGCTCAGTCGTGAATTGACACTGGATTATATTTTGGAGCCGTATCTAGCGAAACAGAAAAAACTTGATCCGTTCATGCGTCCATTATTACGGATGAGTGTGTATCAATTGTTTTATCTTGATCGTGTACCGGATCATGCCGTCATCCATGAAGCTGTCGAGATTGCTAAAAAACGTGGGAAAGTCCACGTCTCGAAAGTCGTCAACGGAGTGCTCCGGAATGTATTACGGGCGGGAATGCCCCATTTCGCTGAGATTGAGCCTGTTGCAAAACGAATCAGCGTCGAAACGAGTCATCCGCAGTGGCTCGTCGAACGCTGGATTGAACTGTTTGGTCCGGAAGAAACGCTTCAAATCTGTCAATTGAATAACACACCTGCACCGGTCACGGTTCGCATCAATCGGACGAAGACGACGCGAGAGGAAGCGATCGAGCTTCTACTCGACCAAGGTGTGACGGCAAACCCATCTACGGTCGCGCCAGATGGTCTCGAAATCGAACGAGGAAGCGTTCAAAAAACGGATCTGATTGACCGTGGGTATCTTTCTCTGCAGGATGAGAGCTCAATGCTCGTCGCCCGTGCACTCGGTGCAGAAACATCTGATCATGTACTTGACAGCTGTGCCGCACCTGGTGGGAAAGCGATGCATATTGCTGAAGGTTTGACGACGGGAACACTACAGGCACTTGATCTTCATCCACATAAGATTAAATTGATTGAACAGCAAGCGACACGATTAGGTCTTACGACTGTTCAAGCAGAAGCGTTAGATGCTCGTAAAGCAGGAGACCGCTTTGAAGTAGAATCGTTTGATCGGATTCTTGTCGACGCACCTTGTTCAGGACTCGGTGTCATTCGAAGAAAACCAGATATCAAATGGACGAAACGCCCGGAACAACTCGAGCAACTCCCGAAAATTCAACGAGATATTCTGACATCTGTCTTACCACTCGTTAAAAAGGGTGGAACCTTTGTCTATTCGACTTGTACGATTGATCCGACCGAGAACGAGGAGCAGACAGCGTTCATTCTCGATCAAGGGTTCGATTTTGACACATCCTTTGCGGCACGCATGCCAGAATCCGTCAGACATTTGATCGGGGATCGAGCAGAACTCAAGTTGTTACCGACGACAGTCGGAACGGATGGCTTCTATATTGCCGCGTTTAAAAAACGAGAAGATTGACACGAACGGAGGACTGTCATGGAGTTAGCTCACCTTTCGACTACTGGGAAAGTCAGGACTAAAAATGAGGATACGGTATTACTCGTCGGGAACGCTGAACGTGGTCTTGCCGTCGTTGCGGACGGTATGGGAGGTCATGCTGCTGGCGATATCGCAAGTGCAATTGTTCGCGAGGTATTTGAAGCATCCTTTTCACTCATGCCAAATCGTCCGATGGAATTGTCTGAATGGATAGAACAACGTGTAGCCGAGGCGAATGCCCGGATTCTTCAGTTTTCAAAAGACGAGCAACTTGCAATCGTCGGAACGACCATTGCCTGCGTATGCTGGATCGAAGATTTGCTCGTCATCGGTCATGTTGGAGATAGTAGGGTCTATGCCCTTGAAGGTACGGCGTTAAAACAATTGACGGATGATCATTCTTACGTCAACATGTTACGACAAATGGGGGAACTTTCGGATGAGGAAGTCGAAAATCATCCACGTAAGAATGTCATCACACGATCGGTCGGCTCGAACGAAACGGTCGAAGTCGACATTCAAGTCAGAGATGCTCCAGACTATGACCTCGTCCTCGTCTGTAGCGACGGGTTGACCGATGAAGTGCCAGATGATGTCATCGAACAGATCATCTTACAGGATGAGCCGCTTGATGAGATCGTTGGACGATTGGTGAAAGAAGCGAATGCTCGAGGAGGCGCGGATAACATTACGATTGCCGCCATCCGGTTCAAAGAAAGAAAGAGGGTCTGAATATGCGATACGGAGATCGATTAAATGACCGCTACCGCATAGAACGGCTAGTTGGAAGTGGCGGGATGGCGAATGTCTATCAAGCCTATGATGAGATTTTAAAGCGTCATGTTGCCATTAAGATTTTACGGACTGAATTTTCGCATGACGAACAGTTCATTCGTCGATTCGAACGTGAAGCGCATGCTGCTACCAGCTTGAATCATCCAAACATCGTTGCCGTCTATGATGTAGGCGAAGAAGATGCCATCTATTACATCGTCATGGAGTATATCGATGGTATGACATTAAAAACATTTTGTGAAAATCAAGCATTACCTGTGCCGCAGGCCGTCGATATCATCGCTCAAATTTGTGATGCGATTGATCACGCCCATGCACACCGGATCATCCATCGCGATATCAAACCGCAAAACATGTTGATTCGAGAAGATGGTACCGTCAAAGTAACGGATTTCGGAATCGCTGTGGCGATGTCGAATGCGACGCTGACGCATACGATGTCCGTTCTTGGGTCCGTCCATTACTTTTCACCGGAACAAGCAAAAGGTAAATTTGCGGATGAGAAGTCGGATATCTATTCGCTTGGTGCTGTCTTATACGAACTCGTCACAGGACAAGTCCCGTTCGAAGGTGATTCACCGGTTGCGATCGCTTTAAAGCATCTGCAAGATACACCGCGTCGCCCATCCGTCTTGAATCCGAAAGTGCCGCAAGCACTCGAGAACTGTATCATGCAGGCGCTTGCAAAAGCACCGCATGACCGTCAACAGTCCGTCGCAGCGTTTAAGGCAGATATGGTGACGGCGTTGTCTGACGAACGGGCAAATGAAAGCATCCGTGGCGCAGAAGAGGATGAGATGGAAAAGACAATGGTTTTATCACCTGTCCAAGTGCCAGAAGAATCAAAAGCGGAACTAGAATCACCCGCCGTCGCAACTGTTCAACCGAAAACACCGGAAAAGAAAAAGAAAAAACGCTGGTGGATCATCCTCTTGTTACTCCTTTTACTGGGTGGGGCGGCTACGACGTTCGCGATGTGGCCGGATCCAACGGTCACCGTACCATCTGTCGTCAAGACGGATGGAGACGATGCGGAAACGAAGCTTGAGAAACTTGGATTTGTCGTCGAGACAACGGAACGGAGTAGCGATACGGTCGAAGAAGGCGATGTCATCAGTCAAACGCCTCGTGAAAAAGCACAGGTCAAGAAGGGCTCGACAGTCAATTTGGTCGTTTCTACTGGTAGCGCTCCGGTTGAGGTATCGGATGTGACGGATGAAGCTGAAAAAGAAGCAATTGCAACGCTAAAAGAAGCAGGATTCGCAAAAGTCGAAGTCGAGCGAGAGAAGTCGGATGAAATCGCGCGAGGAAATGTGATTCGACAGTCAATTTCTGCTGGAACGGAAGTGATCGCAAAAGAACAGACGATTACAATCACTGTCTCAGAAGGAACTTCGTCCTTTGAATTGAAAGATTTGACGAACTTATCGAGTGATGAAGCAAAAGCGTATCTCGATGAAATGGGTCTCGACGGCACGTTTGAACAAGAATTTTCAAGTGACGTCAAGCTCGATCAAGTCATCCGTCAATTCCCGCAAGCAGGAGCACAAGTCGAACCGAACGACTCCGTGACTGTGTTCATCTCAAAAGGTGAGGAAGAAAAAACGGTGACGGCAACGTTCCCTGAAAAGGTCGTCTATGATGCGGTCAGCGAGAACGAGGACGAGGAACCACCGAAACAAGTCATCCGGATTGAGACGGAAGACGCGAAAGGGAAGCGGACCGTCATCGAGGAATCGATTGATCAAGATGAGACATTCGACGTGCCGGTGACGATTGATCCAGGAGAAGAAGGAAAAATTACGATCTATAAAGACGATACGGTGTATCGTTCAAAAACCATCACGTACAATCAAGCAAAAGACGCACAATGAATGTGATGAAAAAGGAGTGCATAGGATGACGGAACAACGCATCGAAGAGAATCGAGAAGGAACGATCATACGTCTGCAGGGTGGCTTTTATGATGTCATGACACCAGAAGGAGAGGTCCGTTCACGGGCAAGAGGGAATTTCCGAAAACGCGGCATCAGTCCAGTTGTCGGAGACGAAGTCGTTCTTCATATCGAAAGTGAGACGGGATATATTCTCGAAGTGAAGGAGCGGGACAACTTTTTAGTACGCCCTCCAGTCGCGAATATCGACCAGGCATTGCTCGTCGTCTCGGCGGCAGAACCTGATTTTTCAGCGCACTTGCTCGACCGATTTCTCGTTTTGATCGAAGCGAAGGAAATTCAACCCGTCATCCTGTTGACGAAGATGGATTTGCTGGACGATGTTAAAGGACCGGCTGTCCGAGAGGCGATTGCCGCTTACCGGAAGATTGGGTATACGGTCATCGAGACATCAAGTGAGACGTTGGCAGGTGTTGAGCAAGTCCGTCCGTTACTTGCTGGAAAAACGAGCGTTCTCGCCGGACAATCCGGTGTCGGGAAAAGTTCATTGCTCAATGCACTGGAACCCTCTCTTGATTTAGAAACAAGTGCGATCTCGAAATCACTCGGACGCGGACGTCATACGACGCGCCACGTCACATTGATGCCGCTTGCCGAAGGATTGATTGCCGATACGCCAGGTTTCTCGAACCTCGATTTTCCGTATGATATGGAAATCGAGGATGTACGGTGGAGTTTCCCTGAATTCGTGGCTGTACAAGATGATTGCAAATACCGAGGTTGCTTGCATTTGAATGAACCCGGTTGTGCCGTCAAGGAAGCCGTCGAAGCCCAAGAAATCATGTCCTCTCGTTATGAGAACTATGGTATGTTTATAGACGAAATCAAGAATCGAGCCCGGAGGTATTGAAGATGATTAAAATTGCACCATCTATCTTATCAGCAGATTTTGCGAATCTCGAACGCGATGTTAAAGCAGTCGAAGCAGCAGGCGCGGACTATATCCATTTTGATGTCATGGACGGTCAGTTCGTACCGAACATCTCATTTGGATTACCTGTGCTTAGCAGCTTACGTCAAAAGACGGATATGATTCTCGATGTCCATTTGATGATCGACCAGCCAGAACGTTTCGTCGAGGATTTCGTCAAAGCAGGGGCGGACATCGTGACGTTCCACGTCGAAGCGACGAATCATGTCCATCGTGTCTTGCAACAAATCAAAGCAGCGGGCGCAAAGGCAGGAGTCGTCTTGAATCCCCATACGCCATTATCAACGATTGAACACGTCCTTGAGGATGTCGATATGGTTTTATTGATGACGGTCAATCCGGGCTTCGGTGGACAAGCCTTCATCGAGCGTGTCATGCCGAAACTCGCAGCACTTGCACAAATGAAAGCAGATCGTGGTCTGACATTTGAAATCGAGATTGACGGTGGCGTCAATCCGGAAACGGCAAAGCTTTGCATCGATAACGGTGCGAACGTTCTCGTCGCAGGATCAGCAATCTACAATGCACCAGATTATGCGGAAGCGATCACTAGCATTCGTCAAGGGGCTGCCGTATAATAAGAACGAGAAAACGAAATATGATGACCGCAAGGGGTGTCGCTTGAAAAGCGGCTGAGAGGAGTCTTTTAGACTTTAACCCTTCGAACCTGTTCCGTTCAAACGGACGTAGGGATGTGGCGCACGCAGGCAGTACGGCGTTCGTCGTACTGCCTTTTTGCGTCCTCTCGTACAATGAAGGAGGAAAATAGCATGAAACGGTTACAAGTGATGATGGAAATTGCCATCTTCGCCAGTCTCGGAGTCGTCTTTGATTTACTGATTCCATTCAAAATGCCACAAGGAGGCTCAATCAGCTTAGCGATGTTACCGATCTTCGTCATGGCATTTCGCCACGGTGTCGTCGGAGGGGTCGTCACGGGAGCGCTTGTGGGTACGATTCAATTGATGTTCGCTCCACAAGTCTTGACGATTGTTCAACCGATGCTTGACTATACGATTGCGTATGGTGTCGTCGGATTAAGTGGTCTGTTCGCGCGTCAAGTCAGACTAGCTGCGCGCAATGGACAAAAGAAAAGCTTGATGGCGTTCGTTCTCCTGGCGACGTTATTAGGCGCAGGACTCCGTTATATCTGTCATGTCATCAGTGGAATCGTCTTTTTTGCTGAGTATGCCGAAGGTCCAGTCGTACCGTATTCATTGATTTATAACGCGACATACATGGTACCGTCTTACGTTCTTTGTGGTGTCGTTGCGGGTCTTTTATTTACGACTGCGCCACGCTTACTCCGTTATTCGGCACGAGGTGTCTGAGATGCGGGCGATTCTCGTCTGTGCCGGTCCGCGAGAAGAAGCGCCGGATTTACGGACGTTTTGTCAGCCAGGTGACTTTATCGTTGGTGTCGACGGTGGTGTTCAGACGATTGAATCGTTTGGGCTGACATGCGACCTGAAGATTGGTGATTTTGATTCTCTTGGTTATGTACCAGAAGGGGCAATCGTTCATCCGGCCGAGAAAGATGAAACGGATCTCGAACTGGCACTTCGTACAGTCTCAGAGAAGAAACAGTTTGAGGATACCTTCATTATCGGGGCGACAGGTGGGCGGCTCGACATGACCGTCCAAAATGTATATCTATTGAAGCGATACCCAGAGGCACGACTCGTGACGAAACGAGAAGAGGTACGATACTTGGCTGAGGGAACGTATGCAGTCGAAGCAGGGAGCTATCATTATCTTTCGTTCATTCCACTCGTACCATCGACTTTAAGCTTATCCGGAGTCAAATATCCACTTGATGCACATCCAGTACCGGTCGGAGGTTCCTTGACCGTCAGTAATGAATGGTGTGCGTCAGAAGCGAAGGTAGAGCTCCATCAAGGAGAACTATTGATGATGCGGACGCTTAAGGAATAGCACAATCATAGGAAAGAGGCCGTGGATGACTCCGCGGCCTCTTTTTAGATGAAATTATTCTTCGAATTGAGAAGGGGCGACACGGATGTCGCTTTGAGCGGATAGATGTTTTCCTTTGACGAAGAGATGATAACTTCCCCACATGACAAGGAAGAAAGGAACACCGATGTATAGAGCGATTCGTTGATCCGCTTGAAACGCAAGACTGACGAGGACGACGACGTTAAGTGTCAACGAAATCAGTGGTAACACCGGATAGAGTGGTGTCTTGAATTTCAGTTCGGATACATCGTGTCCGTTTCGGACGAACTGACGACGAAATGCAAGCTGCGAAGCAGAGATTGAAATCCAGCCGACTTGAGCCCCGAGTCCGGCTAAGGACAAGAGCCAAATGAAGACGGTATCTTCTGCAAAAAATGCGGTCAGAAGCGATAACATCGCGAACATCATCGTAAAGAGCAACGCCCGCATCGGCACACCACGTGCATTGACGTAAGATAATTTCTTTGAAATCATCCCTTCTTGCGCCATTGCCCATAACATCCGAGTCGTCGCATATAATCCGGAGTTTCCGACGGACAATAGTGCCGTCAAGACGACGATGTTCATCAAATCAGCAGCGTACGGAATACCGATCGCATCAAAGACCATGATGAACGGACTGCTGACTCCGCCAGCTGTTTCATACGGAATTAATGCACCAACGATCGTAATCGATAAGACGAAGAAGATGAACGTCCGCCAGACTGTATTGCGGATGGCTTTTGGAATCGATTTTTCGGGCGTGTCGGACTCCCCAGCCGCAACACCGATCAATTCCGTTCCTTGGAAGGCGAAGTTGACGGCAATCATCGTCGTCAAGACACCGAGAATCCCGTTTGGAAACCAACCGCTTGCCGTAAAATTCGCAAATAACGATGTCGGACGATCTGCTTCCATCGGTAACCAGCCGAACCAAGCAGCGCCACCTAGAATGATGAAGAACAGGATCGCGAGGACCTTCAAACTCGAGAACCAGAATTCAGCTTCACCGAATGCTTTGGCGGAGACGGCATTCAGACCGAACAGTAAGACCGTAAAGACGGTACACCAGACGACAACGGGTACGTTCGGAAACCAGCGGTCCATCAAACTGCCGGCAGCTGTAATTTCGAGTGCCACCGTCACGGCCCAGCCGAGCCAATAAATCCAACCGACGGCAAAGCCGACCCCTGGTCCGATGAAGCGGGTCGTATAGGTCTGAAATGACCCCGAGACCGGCAGATAGACCGCTAATTCTCCTAGACATAACATCGTCAGATACATGATGGTCCCACCCACGATGTAACTGAGGACCGCCCCGAGAGGTCCTGCTTGTGAAATCGTTAATCCTGACCCTAAAAATAAGCCTGTTCCGATGATTCCGCCGAGTGAAATCATGAACAGGTGTCGACTCGTCATCTCTCGTTTGAGTTGCATGATGACTTCCCCCAATTCTGACAAAATAAAGTACGTTCCTATTGTAAGCGTTTTCATAAAAGCAACAATTAGTTTATGAGAAAAATAAATGAGGGCATAAAAAAACCGGAAGGGAAGATTCCCATCCGGTGGTTGCGCCTTATACGCGTTCGACTTTACCTGATTTAAGAGCTCGAGCTGAAACCCAAACCTTTTTCGGCTTACCATCGACGAGGATACGTACTTTTTGTACGTTGACTCCCCAAGTACGTTTTGTTTTGTTCAATGCGTGTGAACGGTTGTTACCCGACTTTGGCGATTTCCCAGTAACGTAGCATTTACGTGCCATGCGTTCCGCCTCCTTTTATGTTGTTTTGCGTTCGTCCTAATAGACACTTTGCTATCTTAGCATGGTGTCAGGGCGGTTGCAACATAAAAAAAGTAGCTGACAAGAAAAAAACTTGACAGACAACCTCGAAATTTAAAATAATGGATGAGGATGATGGTAAAAGTTCGTTTGACCGCTACTATTTTTCACTTATTCATTGTATAGTCAGTACGGCGACTTTTCAATAGTAGGTCCTTATAGTAGAATTATGAGAAGAATACAATATTCAAAGGGGGCTACTCAGGTGGCGATCGAGATGAAAACGACCTATGGAAAGATTGATGTAGATAATGATGTCGTCGCGCAACTTGCGGGCGGCGCAGCAATGGAATGTTTTGGTGTCGTTGGTATGGCATCCCAGTCTCAAATCAAGGATGGTCTTGCTGAACTCTTAAAACGTGAGAACTTTGCACGCGGTGTCATCGTTCGACAGGCTTCAGAGCAGGTCCATATCGATATGCATATCATCGTAAGCTATGGAACGAAAATCTCAGAGGTGGCGAACAACGTACAGAGTCGCGTGAAATACACGCTCAGTCAGGCACTAGGTCTTGACGTGACATCTGTGAACATTTTTGTCCAAGGAGTCCGCTTGACGAATGTCTAAGGCGGGAATAGAGGAGGAAACTTTAGTGAGTGTAGATCGTTTAACAGGAGCGCAGTTAGTCAAGATGATTCAAAATGGCGCGGCGAATCTCTATCAAAATGCAGATTTCGTCGATTCATTGAACGTCTTCCCTGTGCCAGATGGTGATACGGGAACGAACATGAATTTGACGATGACTTCAGGAGCAAAAGAAGCAGGTAAATCCACTTCGGATTCTGTATCGGAAGTCGCGAACGTCTTCGCACGTGGATTATTGATGGGGGCGCGCGGAAACTCTGGCGTCATCTTAAGTCAATTGTTCCGTGGATTCTCGAAATCAATCGAAGGCAAAACAACGATTGATACGAAGGAATTCGCAGATGCGTTACAAAAAGGTGTCGATACAGCATACAAAGCAGTCATGAAACCGGTTGAAGGAACAATCTTGACGGTTGCCCGTGAAACAGCTGTCGCTGCTATCGCACAATCTGAGACGACGACGGATTTCTTAGAGTTGATGCGTCAACTCGTCGAAGCTTCGAAAGTATCGCTCGACGGAACACCAGAACTTCTTCCGGTATTAAAAGAAGTCGGCGTCGTTGACTCTGGTGGTCAAGGTCTCGTCTGTATCTATGAAGGATTCCTCGCAACACTCGAAGGAAAAGAACTCGACAAACCGCATGCGCCTGTCATGGAAGCACTCGTCGAAGCAGAGCATCATAAAACGGCTCAAAGCTTCATGTCGACAGAAGAAATCCATTACGGTTACTGTACGGAAATCATGGTTCGTTTCCAAGATGACAAGCTTGCGAATGCACCATTCAGCGAAGAAGACTTCCGTAACGAATTAGCGGAATTCGGTGATTCATTGCTCGTCGTAGCGGATGAAGAACTCCTTAAAGTTCACGTCCACGTTGAAACACCAGGAGAAGTCATCACAAAAGGACAACGTTTCGGTGAACTCGTCGCTGTTAAGATTGAAAACATGCGTCAACAACACTCGACGATCCTTGAAGAAGAAGGTGCGAACCAAGTCACTCCAGTCGCTGCACCGAAGGCAAAAGCGAAAGCAGCCCTCGTGACAGTCGCAATGGGTGAAGGAATCAGCGAACTCTTTAAATCACTCGGTGTCAGTGTCGTCATCGAAGGCGGACAAACGATGAACCCGTCGACTGAAGATATCGTTAAGGCGATCGAGGATGCACACGCTGAACACGTTTATGTCTATCCAAACAACTCAAACATCATCATGGCCGCTGAACAAGCAGCATCTGTTGCGAATTGTGGTGTGACGGTCGTGAAATCAAAAACAGTTCCACAAGGTTTAGCAGCAACAATCGTCTATAATCCAGAAGCGACTGTCGAAGAGAACGAAGCGCACATGGCAGATGCGATTGCAGCCGTTAAGTCGGGACAAGTCACATATGCCGTACGTGATACGAACATCGATGGTGTAGAAATCAAGAAGGACGACCATATGGCGATTGCTGAAAAACAAATCGTCGCTACGGACGCTTCAAGTCTTGGTGCAGTCAAGAAACTCGTCGATACACTCGTCACTGAGGACGACGAAATCATCACGGTTCTTTACGGTGAAGGCGTCTCAACAGAAGAAGTTGACGCACTCGTCGCGTACATCGAATCGGTCAATCCGGATGCTGAAGTGGAAGTCCACGACGGCAAACAACCACTTTATTCGTACATTTTAAGCGTCGAATAAAACCATCATACTGAAAAAGGGCGACTAGCCTTTTCACGAATCCCACCATCTGCGATAATAGAGGTGGGATTTCGTTTGTTTCATAGAGAGGGGAAAAGAAATGAAATATCGTAGCGTCTTTGACATCATCGGACCAGTCATGGTTGGTCCATCGAGCTCGCATACAGCAGGGGCTGCACGGATTGGATTGATGGCGGGTAAATTATTCGGGGAAACGCCTACTGTCATCCACATCACGTTTTACGGTTCATTCGCGGATACGTATCGTGGACATGGAACGGATGTCGCCATCATCGGCGGTGTTCTCGGATACGATACGTTTGACGACCGGATTCCACAATCGATCGATATCGCGAAGTCGAAAGGGATTGAGATTCATTTCGAGACGAGTGAAGCGTTGACGGATCATCCGAATACGGCTCGTGTCCATTTGACGAATGGAGTAGAAGAGTTTGAATTGGTTGGTATTTCAATTGGTGGGGGAACGATTGAAATCACAGAATTAAATGGTGTACCGCTTCGTTTGTCCGGTGGGGGACCGGCACTCGTCGTCTTGCACCATGACCGCTTTGGTGCGATCGCAGCCGTGACGAGCATTTTGGCTGATTACGAAATCAATATCGGGCATATGGAAGTGTCACGGCATGAAAAAGGAAAACAAGCACTTATGGCAATTGAGATTGATGACCGGATAACGGCAGAAGTGTTGGAAGAAATCGATCGGTTACCTCAAGTCGAGCGTGCCGTCATGATGGGAGAGTGAAGACATGTTTAAATCCGTAAAAGAACTCGTCGCCATCGCGACGGAACGAAATATTCCGATTTCGGAAGTCATGATCGAGCAAGAGATGACGGTTCGTCATTTAGAGCGAGATGAAGTCTATGCGATGATGGAACGAAACCTACAAGTGATGGAAGAAGCAGTCGCTCGTTCACTTGATGGTGACGGTGTCCAGTCGGTGACAGGACTGACCGGTGGGGATGCTGTCTTGCTTCAACGGTACCGTGCTTCGGGTAAAGGATTATCCGGTGATTTATTACTGGACGCCGTTAGTAAGGCAATCGGAACGAATGAAGTCAATGCTGCGATGGGAAAAATTTGTGCGACACCAACGGCAGGGAGTGCCGGCGTCGTACCAGGTACACTATTTGCTGTCAAAGATCGGTTAAACCCAACGCGTGAGCAGATGTTACGCTTCTTGTTCACATCCGGTGCGTTCGGCTTCGTCGTCGCGAACAATGCATCGATTTCCGGAGCGGCTGGTGGCTGTCAAGCAGAAGTCGGTTCAGCAACAGCGATGGCAGCTGCTGCCATCGTTGAGATGGCAGGCGGAACACCGGATCAGTCAGCGCATGCTTTTGCGATCGCGCTGAAGAACATGCTTGGACTCGTCTGTGATCCTGTTGCAGGACTCGTCGAAGTGCCATGCGTGAAACGCAATGCGATGGGCGGGGCGAATGCTGTTGTCGCTGCCGACATGGCACTCGCTGGAATCACGTCACGGATTCCGTGTGATGAAGTCATCTCAGCCATGCATGAGATTGGTCAGATGATGCCGTCTGCGCTTCGCGAGACAGCAAAAGGTGGACTCGCGAATACGCCGACGGGTCGCTGGCTCGAAGCGAAAATCTTCGGAGAGTTATCGAATGAATCCATCACGTGACGTCAAGACATTAAAAGGTGTCGGACGGGATTTAGCGAAAAAACTAGAAGAGATGAATATTCTCACCGTTGCGGACGTGCTCGAGCACGTCCCGTTTCGTTATGACGACTTCGTGACGGGAAGTCTAACGGAAGCAATCCATGAGGATAAAGTCAAGTTCACGGGTCAAGTCCAGTCTGAACCACTTGTGCGCTATTACGGCAAAGGAAAGAATCGTTTAACGTTCCGTCTGCTCGTTGAAGAACGGTATAGTGTGACCGTAACGATGTTCAACCGGGCATTCTACAAAGACCAATTGCAACTCGGAGCAGAAGTGACGGTCAGTGGCAAGTGGGATTTACACCGGATGACGATCTCTGCGACGGAATTGCAATTCGGGGCAATCGAAGGCGAATTGACACCCGTTTACTCGCTCCGGGGTGACATGCGGATGAAGACGTTTCGACGCGTCGTCGACTTGGCGTTCAAGGAGACTGAGGCATTAGCTGAACGAATCCCGGATAGCATCCGGAAGACGTATCGGTTGCAAGACCGGATGACGATGTTGAAGTCGCTTCATTTCCCAACGAATCGACAAGAGTTAACGGCTGCTCGTCGCAGTTATGTCTACGAGGAGTGCCTCTATTTCCAGCTGAAATTACAGGCGTTACGTCTTGGACGACGGAAAGGTCGAGGGATTGCTCTTCCCCTTCATGAAACGGATATTGCCAATTTCATCAAGAGCCTGCCGTTTCCGCTGACAGGTGCACAGCAACGTGTGACAAAAGAGATTCTAGACGACATCGGTCGAGGCGAACGAATGAATCGGTTGCTGCAAGGGGATGTCGGAAGCGGGAAGACCGTCATCGCTGCCATCGCCTTGTTCGCGACGGTTCGTGCCGGAAAACAAGGCGCCTTGATGGTGCCGACCGAAATTTTAGCGGAACAGCATGCAGCGTCGCTCGCCCCATTGCTTGAACCACTTGGGATCCGAGTCGGTCTACTGACGAGTTCCGTTAAAGGGAAAGCGCGTGCACACTTGCTCGAAGCCCTCGCGACAGGAGAGATCGACGTCTTGGTCGGAACACATGCGCTGATTCAAGACACTGTCCAGTTCAAGGCATTGCACCTCGTCATCACCGATGAACAACATCGCTTCGGTGTCGAACAACGGAAGCGGTTGCGCGCGAAAGCTGAACAGGCAGATGTATTATATATGACAGCGACACCGATTCCGCGTACGCTTGCGATATCGGTCTTTGGAGATATGGATGTTTCGATCATCGATGAGATGCCGGCGGGACGAAAGGAAATCGAGACCTACTGGGCGAAACCGCAACAGATGGAACGTGTTTTCGGGTTCGTCGAGAAAGAATTGTCGCAAGGTCGACAAGCCTACGTCATCACGCCATTGATCGAGGAATCCGAATCACTCGAAGTTCAAAATGCGATCGAATTACATGCGACATTGACCGAGCGGTTCAAGCCCTATCATGTCGGTTTGATGCATGGGCGCTTGACTTCTTCAGAAAAAGACGAGGTCATGCAGGCGTTTAAGGAGAATACTGTTCAAATCCTTGTTTCAACGACGGTCGTCGAGGTCGGCGTGAACGTTCCGAACGCGTCGATCATTGTCATTCATGATGCAGAACGCTTTGGTCTTGCGCAGTTACACCAATTAAGAGGGCGCGTCGGTCGAGGCGATGCCCAGTCTTACTGTATTCTAATCGCCGATCCCTCTTCCGATACGGGAAAAGAACGGATCAAGACAATGACGGAGACGAACGATGGCTTCAAGCTAGCGGAAAAGGATTTAAAACTGCGCGGAGCCGGAAATTTCTTCGGTACCGAACAAAGTGGATTACCGCGCTTCGTCTTGACTGATCCTGCGCTCGATATACAAGTCATGGAAACTGCGCGACAAGATGCAGTCCGCTTACTGCGATCGGACGCCTTTTGGCAAGCGCCGGAATACGATGTCTTGCGTGACTACATCGAAAGACAAGGGCTACTTGAAGGAGAAAGAATCGAATAATACTTGAAAGTGAACAACAAGGGATATATACTACTGTTAGTACCAGGTAATAATAGTGGTCATCCTTCTTGTGGGAGGAACATACATGCGGGTACCTAAAAAAGAGAGACAACAAGAATTATTACAGACGATCGAGCAAAATCCGTTCATCACGGATGAAGCGCTGGCGACGCGATTCCGTGTCAGTATCCAGACGATTCGTCTCGACCGGATGGAATTAAAGATTCCGGAATTACGGGAGCGAATTAAACACGTCGCGACCGAACGGCTGGATGATGTGCGTACGTTGACTGAAAATGAAGTCATTGGTGATATGATTGACCTGAAACTCGATACATCTGCGATCTCTATCCTTGAGATTTTGCCGGAACATGCGTTTAGTCGGAATGCGATCGCCCGCGGACATATTTTGTTCGCGCAGGCAAACTCGCTTGCGATTGCGCTCATCGACGATGAACTCGCGTTGACGACACGTGCGAACGTTCAGTTCACACGCTCCGTTCACGTCGGAGAACGCGTCGTTGCGAAGGCATTCGTCAGTTCCCATCGTCAAGATGGTCGTTCTGACATCACGGTGGAGAGTTATGTCGGTGAAGAATGTGTCTTCATCGGTGAGTTCACGGTGTATCGAAGTAGTAAGGAGGAATCGAAATGATTTTAGCAGTTGACGCTATGGGGGGCGACCACGCACCCCGTGCCATCGTAGAAGGGGTCGTTGCCTATTTGGCAGAACGTCCAAACGAAAACATCGATATCCGACTAGTCGGAGATGAGTTGAAATTACGCTCATACACAATCGAGGATCCGCGCGTGACGATCGTCCACGCGGCATCCGTCATCACCGGAGAAGATGAACCGGTACGTGCGATTCGCCGCAAGAAAGATAGCTCACTCGTTGTGGCTGCAAACCTGGTGAAATCAGGAGAGGCAGATGCCTTGATTTCAGCAGGCAACACGGGAGCGCTCATGACTGCCGGATTGTTCGTCATCGGTCGAATCGAAGGAGTTGACCGTCCTGCACTGGCCCCGACTTTCCCGACACGTAATGGGAAAGGTGTCGTCATCTTAGATGTTGGCGCCAACCCGGATGCGAAGGCAGAGCATTTGCTCGATTATGCCATCATGGGGTCTGTCTACGCAGAACAAGTTCGCGGCATCACACGTCCAAAAGTCGGACTCCTGAATATCGGATCAGAAGCCGGTAAAGGGAATGCACTGACGAAGGAAACGTATCCGCTACTTGAGACAGCACCGATTCATTTCGTTGGGAACGTCGAGGCGAGAGAAGCGATGAGCGGTGACGTCGATGTCATCGTCACGGAAGGTTTTGCCGGCAATACGTTACTTAAGAGTACAGAAGGGGCTGCCAGTATGATCATGGGTGTCATGAAAGAACAATTCATGAGCTCTTGGACATCAAAGCTCGCCGCTCTCGTACTAAAACCGAAGTTGAAAAAAATGAAGCAGTTGCTTGCTTATGAAGAATATGGCGGTGCCGGACTATTCGGCATAGCGGCTCCGGTCATTAAGGCGCATGGTTCAAGTAATGCCTACGCATTCAGCCGAGCGCTCGTTCAAGCTGAGAAGATGGTCGAACAAGAAGTCGTTGCCAAAATCGTTCAAGCGAAGGCAACAGAAGCACGTTAAGAAGGAGTGAGACGAGATGGGGAAAACAGTTTGGATGTTTCCGGGACAAGGGTCACAAACCCCTGGAATGGGACAGACGCTCATCACGCAAGACGAGACACGCCAAGCACTCGCTGACCTCGGAACGCGAATTGGTCTGGATCTGACGACGCTGATGACGACAGGGACGAAGGATGAATTGAAAGCGACAGATATTGCTCAACCAGCCATCGTCGCACACAGTGCATTACTCGCACAGCAGTACGCAGCACAAGGACATACACCTGATTTCGTACTCGGACACAGTGTTGGAGAATATAGCGCGCTCGTCGCAGCTTCTGTCATCACACCGTCTGAAGCCGTCTATCTCGTCCGCGAACGCGGAAAACTCATGAATCAAGTCACGGGTGGAACGATGGCGGCGGTCATCGGCATGAATGATGTCGAGGCAGCCCATCACGCGGTCGAATCGATTGCGGCGACGGGAGAAATCGTTCAAATCGCCAACTACAACTGTCCCGGGCAATTCGTCATCTCCGGACAAATCGCAGCGGTCGAATCCGCTACAGCGAAGTTAAAAGAGCTCGGAGCAAAACGTGTCTTACCGCTTGATGTTTCAGGTGCATTCCATTCGTCACTCATGACACCATTCGCACCACGATTCGAAGACATTCTCGTCTCGTCACCGTTTGAAGCGGCGAAGACGAAATTCATCTCGAACGTCGACAGTGCGCTCCATGATCAACCAGACGAATTGATTCGTTTGCTCGTTCAGCAGCTCTACTCACCGGTTCGATTCGAATCATGCGTTGAGCGTCTGATCGAAGAAGGTGCGGATACATTCATTGAGTTTGGTCCATCATCTCCGTTGAGCGGTCTCGTGAAAAGAATCAAAAAAGATGCGAAGATCATCAGCATCACGACACTTGAGCAGTTGGAAGCGGAGGGAATTCGTTGAGTAAAGTAGCACTCGTCACTGGCGCGTCACGCGGCATCGGAGCTGCCATCGCGAAGCGATTGGCAACAGATGGTTTCCGTGTCGTCGTCAACTATGCAGGAAGCACGGACAAGGCGGAAGCTATCGTCCGTGAAATCAAGGAAGCAGGCGGAGAGGCACTCGCGATTCAAGCGAATGTCGCTGAAGCAGATGCTGTCAAACAGATGATCAAACAGACGATCGACACATTCGGTCAACTGGATTGTGTCGTCAATAATGCCGGCATCACGCGTGATGGTTTGCTGATGCGTATGAAGGAAGCGGATTTCGATGCTGTCATCGATACGAACCTGAAAGGGGCGTTTCTCGTCACGCAAGCCGCGACACGTCCGTTGTTAAAAACAAACGGTCGTATCATCAACATCGCATCAGTCGTCGGTATTTCCGGAAATCCAGGGCAAGCGAACTATGTCGCAGCGAAAGCGGGTCTGATCGGGCTGACGAAATCCGTCGCACGTGAGCTCGCTAGTAAAGGCGTCACAGTCAATGCCATCTGTCCAGGATTCATCGAGACGGACATGACGGACGAATTGACAGAAGAACAGCGGAACCTGTCACTCGGGCAAATTCCTTTGAAACGCTTCGGTCAAACCGACGATATTGCTTCACTCGTCAGTTTCATCGCTTCAGATGAAGCACGATACATCACAGGACAAACTCTTGCCGTCGATGGCGGCATGACGATGTAACACAACTAACGGTAGTACTTTGCCAAATCGGCAATCATCTTATATACTCAACTCATGGAGGGATTTTAAAATGACAAAAGAACAAATCTTAGTAGACGTACAAGAAGCAATCGCAGAAAAATTAGGAAAAGAACAAAGTGAAATCACACTTGATAAATCGTTCAAAGACGACCTCGGTGCTGACTCTCTCGAAGTCATGGAACTCGTCATGGACTTAGAAGACAAGTTCGAAATCACGATCGAAGATGAGCAAGCAGAAAACTTGAAGACTGTCGGCGATGTCGTCAACTACATCGAAACACAAGTCTGATCATTGAAGCTGACCCACCGCAATTTGCGGTGGGCTTTAGCTGTTTAGGAGGAACTATGACGAATCAAAAAGGACGTCGTGTCCGAAAAGGACCCTATGTAAAACGACGCAAGGATGCTCGGACGCTCGCTCAAATCGAGCAGAAATTCGAAGCGTTACAAGAGCGCCTGAATATCACGTTTTCTAATGTCGAGCTATTAAAACAAGCCTTCACGCATTCTTCGTTCGTCAATGAACAACGCGAGTCTGAAGGGGATAACGAACGCCTAGAATTTTTAGGGGACGCGGTCTTAGAGTTGACGGTGTCACGCTATCTATTCGAACACTACCCGGAACGTTCCGAGGGGGAATTAACGAAATTGCGAGCGGCAATCGTCTGTGAACCGTCACTCGTCCAATTTGCGAATCACTATCAGTTTTCCGATATGATTCTGTTAGGTAAGGGGGAAGAACTGACCGGTGGTCGGAATCGTCCAGCCTTACTTGCGGATGTCTTCGAATCCTTCATTGGCGCCTTGTATCTTGATCAAGGCATCGAAGCAGCCGAACGATTCCTCGCCGAAGCGGTTTTTCCGAAAGTGGCGACAGGCTTTTTTGAAGAACAGACAGATTTCAAGAGTCAATTACAGGAAGCGATTCAACGTGTCGGTTTAGGTGTCATCGAGTATGAAATCATCGAGGAGCGCGGTCCGGCGCATAGTCGGGAATTTATCTCGCGTGTCCAAGTCGCGGATGAGCTGGAAGGGATCGGGACAGGCCGATCGAAAAAAGAGGCAGAACAGCAGGCGGCAAAACAAGCCTTACTTGAATTAAAGAAACAGTTTTAAGCAACAAAAGGCCGACCATCTCTCGAATGCGTGAGAGATGATCGGCCTTTATCGTGTGGAGTTCGCTTGATTAGACAGTCTTGAGGGATTTCAGTTCGTCGACGATCGCATCGACCTCTGCAAGTGATAACGAGTCGCGCATCATGACGAACTCATAAATCTCTTTTAAGTCCTCGTTTTTTGAGCCATCGAACTGTTCTGCTTTAATGACCCCTTTGTTGATGATGTTCAATTTATCTAAGATTGCTTCAATCATTTGTTCAATCGTCATCGTGTTATTCGCTCCTCTTCTTCTTGTTTCGCGTGATACTACCTTAAAACCTATCATGTTGCTAGCGTTTCGGCTATGGTAAACTGAAAGAAATTCAAAAGAAATTTAAACATACGGGTGATCAAGATGTACTTAAAAAGAATTGAAATCAATGGCTTCAAATCATTTGCCAGTCGAACTGAATTAGAATTTCTTCCGGGTGTCACGGCAGTCGTCGGACCGAACGGAAGTGGGAAATCAAATATATCGGACGCTGTCCGTTGGGTGCTCGGAGAACAATCTGCGAAGTCACTGCGCGGGGCGAAGATGGAAGACGTCATTTTTGCCGGCAGTCTGTCTGAACACCGGAAACAATTTGCCGAGGTGACGCTCGTCTTAGACAACGAGTCGGGAACGGTTGCGTTGCCGTATCAGGAAATAAGTGTCACGCGGCGTGTCAGCCGCAACGGAGACAGCGATTATTTTTTAAATAAAAAACCATGTCGCCTGAAGGATGTCCTTGATCTGTTCATGGACACAGGCTTGTCGCGTGATGCTTTTGCAATCATCGGACAAGGGCGAGTTGAACAAGTCATCTCCGGTAAACCGGAAGAACGCCGTGCTGTCATCGAGGAAGCAGCAGGCGTCTTGAAGTATCGTCATCGCAAGAAGCAAGCCGAGCGGAAATTAAGTGATACGGAAGCGAATCTATCGCGTGTCGATGATATTTTATATGAACTTGGCGGACGAATCGAGCCGTTACGTGAACAAGCGGCGCTCGCGAAAGAGTATCTCGTCGCTCGAGAACGGCATGATGTCCTCGAGCGTGCTATCTTGGCGCATGAAATCACGACGTATCAGACGGAGCTCGAAACATTAGCGCGTGACATCGCACAATGTGAAGAACGCCTTGCGTCTCAAAAGACGACTTACGAAGAGACCGTCTTGTCCCGAGAGAATCAAGAATCGACGCTCGAAGAAGAACGACAACAAGAAAACGCGTTGCAGGAGCAACTTCGACATGTCTCGACGCGACTTGTTGAGATCCAAGGTGCCCTTAACCTAGCGAAAGAGCGTGAAAAACACGGGACCGAGACGAAAGAGCGACTCGAACAAGAGGTTGCCGTCGTCGAAGAACGCGTCAAGGAACTGGAACTCGAACTGACCGCTTTACAGGAACGCCAAGCAGAAGTCGATCAGGAAGCAAAACGGATCACGGCTGAACGGGAAAGAGCCGATCAAGCACTGACACAAACCGATCGTGATTTCGATAAGGAAGCCGAAGTATTACGTTCGGAAGCCTTTGAAGTGGCGAGTCGATTAGCTGCGACGAATAATGCCTATAATCGAGCGAAGCAAGATCTCATGCAGGCAGAAGAACAACAACGTTCATTTACGGCGGACAGCGGTACGAAACAGTCGACGCGTCGTCAACTCGAGGAAGACGTAGCTCGTCTAGAGGCGGAAGTCGCTTCGATCCGGACGAAGTTGGACCAAGCAACGGAAGAAGAGACGACGGCACTTGCAGCACGAAATGAACAACAACATGCGTTACGACAAGTCGAACAGTCCGTTGCGGATTTAGAGCGACGTCGGCATAAGACGGAAGACCGGATTGAATTCCTTGAATCCGTCAAAGCCGACTATAGCGGTTATTTCGGTGCCGTGAAGACGATTTTAAAACAACGAGATCAGCACCCAGGTATTTACGGAGCGGTCGCGGAGTTGATTTCGGTTCCGGCGCGGTTTGAAGCGGCAATCGAGACAGCGCTTGGTGGGTCGATGCAAAACATCGTCGTTGATACCGATGCGACAGGACGTCGTCTGATCCAGGAGCTTCGGCGATTAAATGCCGGTCGAGCAACGTTCATGCCGCTCGCCTCACTCCAAGCACGCGAAGTCAATCGTTCAGTACGAGAACAAGTCGGTGGAATGTCTGGGTTCGTCGGGATTGCAAGTGATCTCGTGACGACAGACGAGACGTTGACGAAATTAAAGATGAACTTGCTCGGTACGACACTCGTCGTCGAGTCACTTGAACAGGCGAACCAAATCGCCCGTTCGACGGGACATCGCTATCGTCTCGTTACGCTCGAAGGAGATGTCGTCAACGTCGGCGGTACGATGACCGGCGGAAGTCGGAAAAAAGGCACACCATTGTTCAGTCAATCGCGCGAACTTGACGAGTTAAAAGAGGGACTGACGCGCGGACAAGCAGTCATTCGGGAGCAGATGCGCCGCTTGGAAGATCTGAGAGCGGCGATCCAGACTCTTGATGCTACGGCTCGGACACGGACAGAAACGATTCAAACATTACAAGGGCAACTCGAACAATCGCGCGATACGTTAGCAGATGCGAACCGTCATCTCGCTGTCATGACGTCTGAATTGTCGGTTGAAGATCGACAGATGGCACGTGTACTCGAACAAGAACAGGAAGCACGTCAGATCATCGAGACGTCGGAAGTCGAGATCGCAAAATGGACGGAGCGTCAAACGGAGCTCAGACAAGCCTTAGATCGTCTTAAGGATGCGCAAGCCCGTGGTGCCGTCACGATGGACGAACTGAAGAAGGAACAAGCAGAAGCAGTTCTCGAAGAGCGGACGATTCAAATGAAACAAGCGCAACTTTCGCAAGAGATCGAACGCCTGACGGAACAGCTCAGTCACGCGAAGCTTGAACGTGGTCATAAACGCCGTGACTTGCGTCATGTCCTCGAAGGATTCGACGAAGCGAAAATCGATGCCTTGCATGCGGAACAGCGCGAACAGGAACAGGAACAACAACGGGTCGAGACCGAACTCGTCGCGATCGGGCAACGGATTCAAGTACAAGCAGAATCCCTGCGCTTGATCCGGATCCGCGAAGCGAAGACGAAGGACGATCAACAAACGACGAAACAGGCACTCGAGCAGCTACGACTCTCGCAAGGGAAAACGAGCACGCGTCTTGAGACAAGACAAGAAATGCTGGAAGAGATGGGATTACTGCTCGAACTGATTGCACCACTTGATTTATCGTATGAAGAGGCAAAAGAGGAAATTCATCTGCTCAAACGCCAACTCGAAGAAATCGGCATCGTCAACATCGGTGCGATTGAGGAATTCGCAGAGGTCGATGAACGGTTTACGTTCCTATCCGCGCAACGGGATGATCTCGTCGCTGCTAAAACCGATCTCTATGGCGTCATCGAAGAGATGGACCGAGAAGTCATTCGATTGTTCCGTCAAACGTATGATGCTGTCCGAGAACACTTCCGGGAAACATTCCGCGAGTTATTCGGGGGCGGTGAAGCCGATCTAGTCCTCGTTGACCCGAGTGATCTGTTGACGAGTGGAATTGATATCGTTGCGAAACCGCCTGGTAAGAAGCTGCAGAATTTGTCGCTCTTGTCCGGTGGAGAGCGTGCCTTGACAGCAATCGCCTTATTATTTGCGATTCTAAAGACACGTCCTGTCCCGTTCTGTGTCCTCGATGAGGTCGAGGCGGCGCTTGACGAAGCGAACGTCGCGCGATTCGGCGAGTTCGTCCATCAGCTAGCACGCGAGACACAGTTCGTCATCATCACCCATCGGAAAGGAACGATGGAGGCGGCAGATGTCCTTTACGGCGTCACGATGCAGCAAAACGGGATATCTGAAGTGTTATCCGTTAAACTAGAAGAGGCACGACGTACATTAAGTGAAGAACCAAAGGAGATTAAACGATGAGTTTCTTTAAAAAACTGAAAGACCGCTTGACGACTTCGACACAAGAAGTCACGACTAAATTTACGGAAGGCTTGACGAAGACACGCGACGGATTAGCGAGTGCCGTCAATGATCTCGTCTACCGCTTCCGTGAAGTCGATGAAGACTTTTTTGAAGAGTTAGAAGAAGTGTTGATCCAAGCAGACGTCGGTGTGACGACGACGATGGATTTGGTCGAAGAATTAAAGACAGAAGTCAAACGACGTAACGTCAAGGATCCAAAACAAGTCCGGGATGTCCTCGTTGAAGTCGTCGCGAACATGTTAGTCGAAGAAGAAGAGACAGCCCTTGATCTTGATCATGAGCTGAATGTCATCCTCTTCGTTGGTGTCAACGGGGTCGGTAAGACGACAACGATCGGGAAACTTGCGAACCGATTAAAACAAGAAGGTAAGAGCGTCATGTTAGCAGCGGGAGATACGTTCCGGGCTGGTGCGATCGATCAACTGCAAGTCTGGGGCGAACGCTCCGGTGTACCGGTCATTCGTCAAGGCGAAGGCTCCGATCCGGCTGCTGTCGTTTATGACGCCGTCCAAGCAGCGAAAGCACGTAAGGTCGACGTCCTGATTTGTGATACGGCAGGACGCCTACAAAACAAGGTCAATTTGATGAACGAGCTCGAAAAGGTCAAACGCGTCATTGAACGTGAGATTCCAGGCGCACCCCATGAAGTGTTACTAGCACTTGACGCAACAACAGGGCAAAACGCGATGGTGCAGGCAAAAGCCTTCAAACAAGCGACGAACGTTAGCGGAATCGTTTTAACGAAACTTGACGGCACAGCAAAAGGTGGGATTGTTCTTGCGATCAAGAACGAGCTGAATCTACCGGTGAAGTTCGTGGGTCTCGGTGAAAAAATCGATGATTTACAACCATTTGACGCAGAACAATTCGTATATGGACTGTTCGGCGATGTCTTTGAAGAAAAAGAAAACGTCGACACGGAAGAAAGCGCGGAATAAGCGACGTTTCATGTAAAGAAAAAAACTTGACAACACACTGTGAGGGCTGTACTATACTATCTGTAAAGGAATTTCACTTAACATTGCGGAGGTGCTCGAATGACACTTGATAAAACGAACCGGATGAATTATCTGATTGACTTTTATCAGGAGCTTTTGACGCCAAAACAACGGAATTACATGTCACTCTATTACTTAGATGACTTTTCCTTAGGTGAGATCGCCGATGAGTTTGAAGTCAGCCGACAAGCAGTCTACGACAACATAAAACGCACGGAAGCCATGCTCGAGCAGTATGAAGAACGACTATCGCTGTTCAAGAAACACGAACGGCGAAAGCAGTTACTCGATCAGCTGAAGCAATGCGACCTTCCGGGTGAAGCCCTAGTGATCATTGAGACATTGGAGCAATTAGAGTAGGAGGCATTCTTAATGGCATTCGAAGGATTATCGGAACGGCTTCAAGCCAGTCTCGCTAAAATGCGAGGTAAAGGTAAGATTTCTGAAGCAGACGTCAAAGAGATGATGCGCGAAGTTCGCTTAGCGCTACTCGAAGCCGACGTCAACTTCAAGGTCGTCAAACAATTCGTAAATGATGTAAAGGAACGCGCCGTCGGACAGGATGTCATGACGTCTTTGACGCCAGGGCAACAAGTCGTCAAAATCGTCCACGATGAATTGACGAATCTGATGGGTGCAGAAGTGTCACCATTGACGCTTGCGAACCGTCCTCCGACCGTCATCATGATGACGGGTCTGCAAGGGGCAGGTAAAACAACGACAACGGGTAAACTTGCCAATCATTTACGTAAAAAACATAATCGTAGTCCTTTGCTTGTTGCGGCGGATATTTATCGTCCGGCAGCAATCAAACAATTAGAGACACTCGGAAAACAATTGGAGTTACCGGTCTTCTCGATGGGAGATCAGGTTAGTCCACAAGAAATCGTTACCGGTGCACTCGATTATGCAAAAGAGCATCATCACGATATCGTGTTGATCGATACGGCGGGTCGCTTACACGTCGATGAGGAACTGATGCAGGAACTCGTTGATGTTAAGGAGATCGCCAAACCGCATGAAATCTTCCTTGTCGTCGATTCGATGACGGGTCAGGATGCCGTCAACGTCGCAGAGAGCTTCAACGAGAAGCTTGGCGTAACGGGAGTCGTTCTGACGAAGCTCGACGGAGATACGCGAGGTGGTGCAGCACTCTCCATCAAGGCAGTCACCGGAGCACCGATTAAGTTCGTCGGTCTTGGAGAGAAGCTCGATGCCATCGAACCATTCTATCCCGAGCGGATGGCGTCTCGGATTCTAGGCATGGGAGACATGCTGACACTGATTGAAAAAGCAGAGTCACAAATGGACGCTACGCGTGCCAAAGAGTTAGAAAGCAAAATGCGCGATGCATCGTTTACATTCGATGATTTCATCGAGCAGTTGCAGCAAGTGAAACAGATGGGTCCACTCGACGAACTGTTGGGAATGATCCCTGGGGCAGGTAAAGGGAAGATGAAGGGGTTGAAAAACGCCCAAATCGATGAGAAGCAACTCGTGTATGTCGAAGCGATCATCCAATCGATGACGAAACGAGAGCGGACTGAACCTGAAATCTTGAATGCGAGCCGTCGGAAGCGGATTGCCCGTGGTAGCGGACGCAGTATCCAAGAAGTCAACCGCCTCATTAAACAGTTCGAAGACATGCGGAAAATGATGAAACAATTTTCCGGACAGATGGGCAAAGGGAAAAAGAAAGGCTTTGGCCTTCCATTCTTTTAAAAGTCTTTTCTCTTTTGCTGTAACGTTGTATACTAATGAAGTTGTCAATTTGACTAAACGAAAAAATCATTTACTATTTGGAGGGACTTACGAATGGCAGTTAAAATTCGTCTTAAGCGCATGGGCGCAAAAAAATCACCTTTCTACCGTGTGGTAGTAGCAGACTCACGTGCACCACGTGATGGTCGTTTCATCGAGCAAATCGGATACTACAATCCAGTTGCTAAACCAGAAGCAGAAGTTAAAATCAACGAAGAGCTAGCTCTTAAATGGCTCTCTGAAGGTGCTAAACCTTCGGACACAGTTCGTAACCTCTTCTCACAAGCTGGTATCATGGAGAAATTCCACAACGCGAAACTCGCGAAGTAAGACGTTAGGAGGTGAGCGAAAGCTTACCTCCTTTTTTTAATTCAAGAAAGGAAGTGAAACGAATGGAATGGTTGGAAATTGCGAAAATCGCCAACACGCACGGTCTAAAAGGGGAATTGAAGTTACTCGCAAGCACGGATTTTCCGGAAGAACGCTTTAAGGTCGGAAAAGAAGTCTTTCTCGGCTCTGAAGGCACGTATACACCGGTAACGATCAGTGGCTACCGAAAGCATAAACAATTCATCATGGTGACGTTCAAAGGGATGCATCATATCAATGACGTCGAGAAGTACAAAGGATTGAAACTCTATGTCCATGCAGAAGACTTACAGGACTTAGACGAGCATGAATTTTACTATCATGAGATCATCGGTTGTACTGTTTATGACGGTGAGACGAAAATCGGAGTCGTATCCGACATTCTAGAAACAGGCGCAAATGACGTCTGGACGATCAAACGCGACGGAAAAAAAGATGTCCTGATTCCGTATATCGAGCAAGTCGTCGCTTCCGTCGACGTCGAACAGAAACGCATTCAGATCACGCCGCTTCCGGGACTGATCGAGGAATGAACATCCGTGTATTGACGCTGTTTCCAGAGATGTTTTCAGCGCTTGATCATTCGATCGTCAAGCGAGCGCAAGACGATCAACACATCATACTCGAAACAATCAATTTTCGAGACTTTTCAACGAATCGACATGGTAAGGTCGATGATTATCCGTATGGCGGAGGAGCCGGCATGCTGTTGACACCTCAACCCGTCTTCGATGCGATGGCAAGTCTACCGGAACGAAAACGACGAATCATCGTCATGACACCGACCGGTAAACGGTTTTCGCAACGAATGGCGGAAGAATGGGCAAACGAAGAAGAACTTGTCTTCTTATGTGGTCACTATGAGGGATTTGATCAGCGAATCCATGATCAGTTGGTGACGGATGAGGTCTCGCTCGGAGACTTCGTCTTGACGGGAGGAGAACTCGCTGCGATGACGATGATCGACGCAGTCGTCCGCCTCTTACCGGACGTCCTCGGTGCTTCTGCGAGTCACGAAGATGATTCCTTCTCGACGGGACTTCTCGAATACCCGCACTATACACGTCCGGCAGAATATAAAGGGTATCGAGTACCCGATGTCTTGTTATCAGGCAACCATGCTCGGATTGAAAAATGGCGACGGGAACAGTCGCTGAAGCGGACATATGAGCGGCGCCCTGATCTTCTAGTGGATGCATCGTTAACGGATGAAGATCAACGTTATTTAGACTCGATTTCAGGATTGTCAAACGACTGAATCTATGATAAGTTAAAACATGTGGCAAAAGCCACCCATTAACGATGTTCCGCTGTCGGATGCTTGAAGCAAATGAAGATAAGAACATTGGTGAAAAAAGGAGAAATCATTCATGAACACACAACAATTGTTCCGTGAACTTACACAAGAACAAATCAAGTCAGACGTCCCTGCGTTCCGTCCTGGGGATACAGTCCGTGTACACGTTAAAGTCGTCGAGGGTACGCGTGAGCGTATTCAGCTCTTCGAAGGCGTAGTCATCAAACGTCACGGTGGCGGCATCAGTGAAACATTCACAGTCCGTAAAATTTCTTACGGAGTTGGCGTTGAGCGTGCTTTCCCGCTCCACTCACCACGTGTTGCACAAATCGAAGTCGTTCGCTACGGTAAAGTCCGTCGTGCGAAACTTTACTACCTCCGTAACCTTCGTGGTAAAGCGGCGCGTATTAAAGAAATTCGTCGTTAATCATGTGAAAAAGTGGCTTGTCTCCGGACAAGCTTCTTTTTTTTGCAGTTTATGCGTATACTAGTCCTTAGGAAGAAATTGCGTTAATCAAGGGAGTGGAATTCGTGAAGGAGTTATTCAGTTGGGTAAAGGCGCTCGTCGTAGCGCTCGTCATCGCGTTCATCATTCGAACGTTCCTGTTCGTACCTGTCATCGTTGATGGGGAATCGATGATGCCGACCTTACACAATGCGGATCGAATGATCGTCAATAAGGTCCCGTACTATTTTAATGAACCAGAAAGAGGCGATATCGTTGTCTTCCATGCAACGGAAACGCGAGACTACATCAAACGGGTCATCGCTGTTCCGGGAGATACGATGTATTACAAAGACGATACGTTGTATGTCAACGATAAGAAAGTCGCCGAACCGTATCTGAAAGAATACAAAGCCCAGATGAGTGGTGTGCCATTGACAGAAGACTTCACGCTTGAAGAGCGAACAGGAGAGACGACTGTTCCAAAAGGGAAAGTATTCGTCATGGGAGACAATCGTCAAAATTCAAAAGATAGTCGTGATATCGGTTTCGTGGATGAAGAACAAATCGTCGGAACGACGAACTTCGTCTTCTATCCATTCAATGATGTACGCTCTGTCGATTAAAACGAAAGAAGATGAGACGCTTGCCGTTAAAAGTAAGCAGCTCATCTTCTTTTCTTGTCTTAAGTTGCGTATACTAGGGAGTGGATGTTTTTTCATGTATCGTATGATCAGCAAGAAGTCCAGGAATATATGAAAGAGGTGAAGGATATGACGATTCAATGGTTCCCCGGTCACATGGCCAAAGCACGTCGGGAAGTCACAGAAAAATTAAAGTTGATCGATGTGGTGATCGAACTAGTCGATGCACGTCTTCCGATGTCGAGCCGTAACCCGATGGTCGAACAGATTACGGCAGGTAAACCGCGACTGATCGTCCTCAACAAGGCGGATATGGCAGACAAACGAGTGACGGAGCAATGGATGCAGGCATTACGAGCAGATGGTGTCGATGTCGTGGCGGTTGATGCGAAGCACAATAAAGGATTGAATCAAATCCATGAGGGCGCTTTACGACTAATGAAAGAAAAACACGCACGGATGCGGGAGAAGGGTCGGAACCCGAGTGCGATCCGTGCCTTGATCATCGGCATTCCGAACGTCGGGAAATCGACGCTCATCAATCGACTTGCCGGTCGAAATATCGCAATCACGGGTGACCGTCCAGGTGTGACGAAACGCCAGCAGTGGATCAAGATGAAGACAGGTGAGATGGAATTACTCGATACACCAGGTATCCTCTGGCCGAAGTTCGACGATCAAGTCGTCGGGTATCGGTTAGCAGCGACAGGAGCGATCAAGGATGATATCTTAAACATCGACGATATCGCGCTATTTGCCCTTCGTGAGCTAAAGACACGGTATCCGGAGCAATTGCGTGAGCGCTATCGTCTCGACGAAGTATCGGGAGAAGCGGTTGATGTACTCGAAGCAATCGGTAAAAAACGTGGTTTCGTCTCAGGTGGCTATGTCGATTTCGAGCGGACGAGCGAAATGCTCCTGCATGAACTACGAACGGAAAAGTTAGGTCGAGTGACGCTTGAAACGGTCGAAGAGTGGGAAACGCATGCATAACGGACTTGGACATCCTTTGATGTCCAAGTTTTTTTCAAAGGAGCAGGATGTATGAAGATAGCAGAATTAAAAGAACGATTGCAAAAAGCAACACTAGAAGAATTTATTCAGTTAAAGCAGGAACTGGCGTCAGATACGCGAAAAGGGGTGCATACACTGTTTCGTCAGACAGAACGACGATTTGCGCACGAAGAGCAGCAACGGATCGATTTCAAGGAACGACTCGCATTTGAAGACGAGTATCGTCAGCAAGGATACGTTCGAATTGCAGGAGTGGACGAAGTCGGGCGAGGTCCACTAGCTGGTCCGGTCGTCGCAGCAGCTGTCATCTTACCAGACGGATTCTATCATCCAGGACTAACGGATTCAAAACAGATGAGTAAAGTACAGCGGCAAGCGGCACTGAAGCATCTGCAAGAAGTGGCTGAGATTGCAATCGGCATCATCGAACCGGCTGAAATCGACGAAATCAACATCTATCAAGCATCGAAACGGGCGATGCAAGACGCAGTACACCAATTGCAACCGGATGCCTTACTTGTCGATGCGATGACACTCGACGACGATACACCACAACTCTCTCTTATCAAAGGAGATGCGCGAAGTGTCTCGATTGCTGCTGCAAGTGTCGTTGCGAAAGAGACACGAGATGCGATGATGGAACAATACGCAATCGAGTATCCGGGATATGGATTTGAAACACACGCAGGTTACGGAACACCCATACATTTACAAGCGCTCGATACACTGGGCGTCACACCGATTCACCGGAAAACATTCCGTCCTGTCAAAGAACGTCTTTAGGAGGAATCGAGCATGCAAATCGAACATCGTGCCTTACTTCCATTTAAAATCATCGATCATGCGAACCTACCGTTACGGGAAGGCGCAAACATCGTCGGTAAAGTATTGAAGCTGTTGCCCGACGGATTAATGGAACTCCAAGTCGGTCAACGCGTCTTGACGGCAGGAACGACGGCTGAACTAAAAGAAGGGAACATGTATCGCTTCCAAGTCGTTTCAGCAGAGGGACAACCGGTTTTAAAAATCATCTCGACCGAGTCTGTTCCGCAAAAGTCGGCTCTCCCCCAGTTACTCGACTCCTTTTTACAACGCCAGACGGTACCGACTGCGGAAACACGGGAACTCCTAAGGCAAATTGGTCAACTGGTGACGGAAGGAGAAGCGAAGCAGTTAAAACACGCCCTTACCGAACTCGTTCAACTGGCAAAGGGTGACGAGACAGGTCGAACGCTTGATCGAAAGACGAGTGATCAGATTTTAGCGCAACAACTCGTCCAAGCAACGAACGAAACAGGGAAAGGAGTCTATTTATTTCAATTACCTCAATTTGGACCATTCGAAGATGTTGATCTCATGATGGAAGCACCGTTCGAACGGACGTTTGATCCGAATCATGCCCGTGTCGTCTTATATCTTCAATTACCGACGCTCGGTGAGGTCGCTGTCGACGTCTTGATCGCAGACCGAAATGTTTCGATTTCCGTCTTTCATCCAAATGCGCACGTCAATACGTTCATGCAAGCCTACACACCGCAAATCCAGACTCGTCTTGAGGAACAAGGCTATGCATTGACGCGATTCGATTGGGTTGAACAGACGAAAGAGCGCGTACCGCATGATATCTCAACGCGTAACGGAAGGGTGGATCTTCATATATGAAAAAAGCAATAGCTCTATCATACGAAGAACAGATGCATGCCCCAAAAGTCGTTGCTAAGGGATCGGAACACATCGCAGAACGGATTTTAGAAGAGGCATTAAAACATGATATTCCGATCCGGCAGGACGAAACGTTGATGACGTTACTAGATGCTGTTCAAGTATCGGAACAGATTCCGGAAGAATTATACGGTGTCATCGCTGAGTTATTTGCCTTTTTATATCGTCTCGATCAAGATGAACTTCTGAAAAAATAAAGCTTTCGGTCGATAACGATAGACAGCGCTTCCAATTTTAACTACAATGAAAGAGCCGAAACTAAAGGGGTTAAGGGGGATTTTTTCATGAATGTACATGAGTATCAGGCAAAAGAATTACTTCGTTCGTACGGTGTACCCGTACCAAACGGAATCGCAGCCTTCACCGTCGAAGAGGCGGTCGATGCATCAGAACAATTGTCAGGCCCGATTAAAGTCGTCAAAGCTCAAATTCACGCGGGGGGACGCGGTAAAGCAGGTGGCGTCAAGCTTGCGAAATCGCAAGAAGAAGTGAAGGAATATGCGACGGAGTTACTCGGCAAAACGCTCGTCACGCACCAAACAGGTCCAGAAGGAAAAGTCGTTCAACGTCTTCTCGTCGAAGAAGGGTGTGCGATTGACAAAGAATACTATCTTGGAATCGTACTTGATCGTGTGACAGGTCGTGTCGTCATCATGGGATCAAGTGAAGGTGGTATGGACATCGAAGAGGTGGCGGAAGCGACACCAGAAAAAATCATCAAAGAAGTCGTCGATCCTGCAGTTGGTCTTCAAGGATTCCAAGCGCGTAAACTTGCGTTCGCAATGGGCGTTCCTGTGAAGCTCGTCAACAAGTTCGTCGGTATGGTCACGAAACTCTACAATTTCTTCGTCGACAAGGATTGTTCGATCGCAGAAATCAACCCACTCGTTACGACGAAGGATGGCGAAGTCCTCGCACTGGATGCGAAGTTGAACTTCGACTCAAATGCATTGTATCGTCATGTGGACATCGTGGCGTTACGTGATGAAACAGAAGAAGATCCACGCGAAGTCGAAGCATCAAAGAGTGATTTGAACTACATCGCGCTCGATGGAAACATCGGTTGCCTCGTCAATGGTGCTGGTCTTGCCATGGCAACGATGGATATCATCAAACACTTCAGTGGTGATCCTGCGAACTTCCTCGATGTCGGTGGTGGTGCGACGAAGGAAAAAGTAACAGAAGCCTTCAAACTGATCTTATCGGATGAGAACGTCAAAGGGATTTTCGTCAACATCTTCGGTGGAATCATGAAATGTGACGTTATCGCAGAAGGTATCGTTGCGGCGACAAAAGAAGTCGGTCTCGAATTGCCACTCGTCGTTCGTCTTGAAGGGACGAACGTTGATGCAGGGAAACAAATTCTCAAAGATTCAGGTCTAGCGATTACAGCAGCTACATCAATGGCAGACGGCGCAGAAAAAATCGCTGCGCTCGTGAAGTAAGGGGGAGCTAAAGATGAGTATTTGGGTGAACGAATCGACGAAAGTCATTATTCAAGGGATTACTGGTAACCAAGGGATGTTCCATGGTGAACAGATGATCGACTACGGCACAAACCTCGTAGGCGGTGTTACACCAGGAAAAGGCGGTACAGAAGTACTCGGTGGTGTTCCTGTCTTTGATACGGTCGCGCAAGCGGTCGAAAAAACGGGTGCGAACGCATCGATCATCTACGTACCACCAGCATTCGCAGCGGATGCAATCATGGAAGCAGCAGATGCGAACATCGCGTTGATCATCTGTATCACGGAAGGTATTCCAGTTCTTGATATGGTCAAAGTAAAACGTTACCTCGAAGGAAAACCAGTTCGTCTCATCGGACCGAACTGCCCGGGCGTCATCACTCCAGGTGTCGCGAAACTTGGTATCATGCCAGGATACATCCATACACCAGGTCATGTCGGTATCGTCTCACGTTCTGGGACTTTGACATATGAAGCTGTCCATCAATTAACGACGGCTGGCATCGGTCAATCGACAGCTGTTGGTATCGGGGGCGACCCGGTCAATGGAACGGACTTCATCGATACGCTCAAAGCATTCAATGAAGATCCAGAAACAAAAGCCGTTATCATGTTAGGGGAAATCGGTGGAACAGCTGAAGAAGAAGCAGCTGAGTGGGTCAAAGCGAACATGACGAAACCAGTCATTGGTTTCATCGGTGGTCAAACAGCTCCTGCCGGCAAACGGATGGGTCACGCAGGTGCGATCATATCTGGCGGTAAAGGAACAGCTGCTGAAAAAATCAAGACACTCCGTGCAAACGGAATCGAAGTGGCAGAAACACCAGCTGTCATTGGTGAGACGTTAATCCGTGTCATCAAAGAAGCAGGGATCTATGACGAGTGCGTGACGAACAGCACAGTCAAATAAATCAAAAAAAGAAGCTGTCCTGATCAAATCAGGACGGCTTTCTTCTATATAAATAAGAAGCTTAAATAAGGAGCGCTGATCTCATGAAACGTGAACTGTATGTCCGCTTCGCCATGTGTCAGGTACCGTACACGATCGTCCGATTGATTGAGCAATTCGGAATCGTTCCAAGTCATGAATTACCCGTTTCGACGCGTCTTCGAAAACGGTATGAACAAGCATTACAGCTTGATTGGATCGAAGAGTCGATTCTAGTCAAAGGAGATCCACTGTTTCCGACTGTGTTACTGACGATCCCTCAACCGGTCTATGCCCTCTTTTACCGCGGTGATCCGTCCTGCCTAACACTTCCACGCGTCAGTATCATCGGTAGTCGAACCCCCTCACCGCACCATCTTTCCCGCATGCGTTTCTTGCAACCCTTCTTTCATCCAGATCTCGCCACCGTTTCCGGAGGTGCCTATGGTATCGATGCCCTCGTCCATCGCTTGTCCTTAAAACATCAGCAGACAACGATTGCGGTTCTCGCAGGAGGACTTGATCGTCTATATCCTACTTCCCATGCTTCTCTTTTTGAACGCATCCTCTCGAACGGTCTTCTTCTCTCTGAATATCCACCCGGAACTCCTATTCAAAAATTTCAATTTCTAGAACGGAACCGGATCATTGCTGGATTATCTTCATCATTGATCATCGTCGAAGCGGCGAAACGAAGCGGTACGATGAATACTGCCAGTCATGCGCTTGACCAAGGAAAAGATGTCTATTGTTTGCCGGGTTGTCCCACGGAATCGTTCTTTACCGGAACGAATCAATTGATCGCAGAAGGAGCGATTCCACTCCTTGATCCGGAAGAAGTTTCAAAAAGTATTCGGCTGAACGTTGACAAATGGGAATCGAGACTACTATGATAAGTGAGATTAAAATACGAGTACGCCTCTAATAGGGAGCGATTGCAATGGCAAAATATCTAGTAATCGTCGAGTCACCCGCTAAGGCAAAAACCATTAAACGTTATCTCGGATCCAACTATACCGTGAAAGCGTCGATGGGGCACGTCATTGACTTGCCGAAAAGCCAAATGGGAGTCGACGTCGAACATGACTATGAACCGAAATATATCACGATCCGTGGTAAAGGTCCGGTCTTAAAAGAACTCAAGACAGCTGCGAAAAAAGCACAAAAAATCTATCTCGCAGCCGACCCCGACCGTGAAGGGGAAGCGATCGCATGGCATTTAGCTAAAGCATTAGGCGTTGATGAATCAACGGAGTGCCGCGTCGTCTTCAATGAAATCACGAAAGATGCCATCAAGGATTCGTTCAAGCGACCACGCAAGCTCAACTATGATCTTGTCGATGCGCAGCAAGCCCGTCGTATCTTGGACCGCCTTGTTGGTTACAGCATGAGTCCGTTATTATGGAAGAAGATTAAAAAAGGGTTATCTGCGGGACGCGTTCAATCCGTTGCCGTCAAGATGATCATCGATCGTGAACAAGAAATCAATGCGTTCATGCCTGAAGAATACTGGACGATCAAACTCGAACTCGATGCAAACGGTGAAAAGCTCGAAGCGAACTTCTACGGAGTCGATGGCAAGAAGCGTGAACTTCATTCGCAAGAAGAAGTCGATCAAATCTTGAATCAACTCTCAGAAGACTTTACAGTTGATTCCGTCACGAAAAAAGAGCGGAAACGGAATCCGGCGTTACCGTTTACGACGAGTTCTTTGCAACAGGAAGCAGCACGTAAGCTGAACTTCCGAGCGAAGAAGACGATGATGATCGCACAACAGCTATACGAAGGAATCGAAATTGGAAAAGAAGGTACAGTCGGTTTGATCACGTATATGCGTACCGATTCGACACGGACGTCAGATTCGGCGAACCTCGAAGCACACGGGTTCATTGAGCAGGCGTACGGAAAAGAATACATCGCAAGCGAGAAACGTAAAGAAAAGAAATCAGCGAACTCACAAGATGCACACGAAGCGGTTCGTCCGACTTCGACGATGCGCGAGCCACAACTCGTCAAATCGTATTTATCGCGTGATCAGTTCCGCTTATATAAACTAATTTGGGAACGGTTCGTCGCAAGTCAGATGGCGCCAGCGATTCTCGATACTGTCAAGATCGATCTCGTCTCGAACGACGTCATGTTCCGTGCGAACGGGTCGACCGTTAAATTCCCGGGCTTCATGAAGGTCTACATCGAAGATACGGACGATGAGGCGGTTTCAGACGTCAAGGAAGGACTACTTCCTCCACTCGATGAAGGGGAAGAGTTGAAAAAATCAGCAATCGAACCGAAACAACACTTTACACAACCACCGCCGCGTTATACGGAAGCACGTCTCGTCCGGGCGATGGAAGAGCTCGGTATCGGTCGTCCGTCGACGTATGCGCCGACGCTCGATACGATTCAAAAACGGGGTTACGTGACGCTTGAAGAGAAGAAATTCTTACCAACGGAACTCGGTGAACTCGTCATCGATATGATCAGCGACTATTTCCAAGAGTTCATCACTGTCCAGTTCACGGCAGACATGGAAGCTTTACTCGATGCGATCGAAAAAGGTGACATGCAGTGGACGGAAGTCGTCGATCCAATCTATAAGTCCTTTGCAAAGCGTCTGACACGAGCAGAAGCAGAAATCGAGAAGATTGAAATCAAAGATGAACCGGCTGGAGAAGATTGTGAAGTCTGTGGTCATCCGATGGTCATCAAGATGGGTCGTTATGGCAAGTTCATGGCGTGCTCGAACTTCCCAGAGTGTCGTAACACTAAACCGATCCAAGTCGAGATCGGTGTGAAGTGTCCGACATGTAGAACGGGCGACATCGTCGAACGTCGTAGTAAAAAAGGACGTTTGTTCTACGGTTGTTCGAACTATCCGGAGTGTGAGTTCGTCTCATGGGATAAACCGGTCGAAGAACCATGTCCGGTATGTAGTAGTATGATGGTACAAAAGAAAATCAAGAACGGTGTGAAAGTAGAATGTACATCTTGTGGACATCATGAAACACGCATCGATCAGGAGCAAGAGGAGGAATAACCGTTGAAACGTGTAACGGTAATCGGCGCGGGACTTGCAGGTTCTGAAGCAGCATGGCAACTTGCAAAACGCGGCGTACAAGTAGATTTATATGAAATGCGGCCTGTCAAACAGACACCCGCGCACCATACAGACCAATTCGCTGAACTCGTCTGTTCGAACTCACTTCGAGCGAACCAGTTAACGAACGCAGTTGGTGTCTTAAAGGAAGAGATGCGTCAGCTCGATTCCTTGATCATGAAAGCAGCAGACTTAGCGAGCGTTCCAGCAGGTGGAGCACTTGCTGTCGATCGGCATGACTTCGCAGGATATGTGACGGAAACGTTGAAAAACCACCCGAACGTTACAGTCCATCATGAAGAAATCGAAGCGATTCCAGATGGTCCGACGATCGTTGCGACGGGTCCGTTGACGAGTGCGGCATTATCGGAATCACTTAAACAATTCACAGGTGAAGATTACCTATACTTCTTCGATGCAGCGGCACCGATTCTCGATGGAGACACGATCGATCGTGAGAAGGTTTACCTGAAATCACGATATGATAAAGGCGAAGCTGCCTACTTGAATTGTCCAATGACGGAAGAAGAATTCCAGCTCTTCTATGATGAGCTGATCAATGCGGAAGTCGTCCCACTGAAGGAATTTGAAAAAGAGATTTATTTCGAGGGCTGTATGCCATTTGAAGTTCTCGCTTCTCGCGGACCGAAAACACTCTTGTTCGGACCAATGAAGCCAGTCGGACTGGAAGATCCGAAGACAGGCAAACGACCATATGCTGTCGTTCAATTGCGTCAGGATAACTCAGCTGGAACATTGTTCAACCTTGTCGGCTTCCAGACACATTTGAAATGGGGCGAACAAAAGCGGATCATTCGCTTGATTCCTGGTCTTGAGAATGCAGAAATCGTCCGTTATGGTGTCATGCACCGTAACACGTTCGTTAACTCACCGAATTTGTTGAAACCAACGTATCAGACACGTACACGTGACGACTTGTTCTTTGCTGGTCAAATGACAGGTGTCGAAGGGTACGTCGAGTCAGCAGCGTCCGGTTTGACGGCAGGAATCAATGCGGCACGTCTCGTCAATGAGGCGGAACCGGTTACGTTCCCGCAGGAAACGATGATGGGTGCGATGTCGCACTATATCACGACGACGGAAGGGAAGAACTTCCAGCCAATGAATGCCAACTTCGGATTGGTACCAGCACTCGTCGGTCATCCGGTTCGGATGAAAAAACCTGAGAAGTATGCGCTCTACGCAGAGCGAGCACTTGAAGCGATCAAAGATTTCACGGATATGTGATTTTTGATGGGGAGAAAGGCGTGATTTAGCGCTCTTTCTCCCCATTTCTTAATTTGTCATAAAAGCGTGATAATTTCGTTAATTTTTCGGTTTTTGGTCTATTGTCAGACTACTTGGTCTGTGCTATGCTAAGGGCGATTCGAGAATGAAATGGTCAGAAGGGGGCGCATTCATGGGGATAGACACTGCTTTTGAGCGACTGCTAGAAGATTTTATGCGGTATGTTCATATTGAACGTCAATTATCTCCGAATACAGGTCGCTCTTATGATCAAACACTTCGACAATACGCCGCTTTTTGCCGCGATCATCAGTTACGATCGATTGAATTGGCAAGTGCACGGCGTTATTTGTATGCTCTTTACGATCAGGAGCTAGCGCGGGCAACGATTGCACAAAAAGTTTCCTGCCTCAAACAATTTGGTCGTTTTTTGACACGTGACACCGATGAGCCTAATCCATTCGATGGATTAAAAGCACCAAAACGACAACAAGGACTTCCGACATTCCTCGTCCCAACGGAATATGAACGTTTCCTCGATGCCTTTCGATCGAGTGATACGCTTGGCAACCGGAATGTGGCGTTAGTAGAACTTTTATATGCGACGGGTATGCGGGTCAGCGAGGTCGTTCAACTGGATCTTCGTGATCTCGCGACTGATCACTCCTACGTCCATGTGTATGGAAAAGGTGGGAAGGAACGCATCGCACCAATCGGAACCTTTGCTAAAGATGCATTAGAACTGTACTTACCATCACGAGATCCAGTCGCAGGTCATGAGCAAGCATTGTTCTTGTCTCATTCAGGGCGTCGATTGACGACGGATGCGATTCGGAAAATCATGAAAAAAGGGGAACAACTCGTTGGGAAACATGTGACACCACATGCGCTTCGTCATAGTTTCGCGACAGATTTACTGGAAAGAGGCGCCGATTTGCGAGCGGTCCAGGAGTTACTTGGACACGCATCGCTGTCGACGACCGGTCAGTATACACACGTAACGACGGAACGATTACGACATGTTTATCAACAAGCACATCCTCGTGCCTAAGGGAGGAAACATTGATGTTTCATGCAACGACGATTTTTGCGATTCAACATAACGGACAATCCGCGATGAGCGGAGACGGACAGGTGACTTTCGGAAACCAAGTCATCATGAAGAAAAGTGCGAAAAAAGTACGGCGCCTCTACGGTGGCAAAGTCATTGCCGGATTTGCTGGAAGTGTCGCGGACGCGTTCACACTCTTTGAAAAATTCGAAGCGAAGCTTGAAATGTATAACGGGAACTTACAACGGGCAGCAGTTGAGCTGGCGAAGGAATGGCGAGGTGATAAGATGTTGCGTCAACTAGAAGCACTCTTACTCGTCATGGACGGAACACATCTCTTACTTGTATCCGGAAATGGGGAAGTCATCGAACCGGATGACGGCATTCTCGCAATCGGTTCAGGTGGTAATTATGCGCTTGCAGCAGGTCGCGCGTTAGCTCGACATGCAAGTCATCTCACAGCAGAGGAGATCGCTCGTGCGGCGCTTGAGACGGCTGGTGAACTCTGTGTCTTTACGAACGATCAAATCATCCTAGAAACGATCGGAGGCAATGACCATGCATGAATTGACGCCAAGACAAATCGTCGAGAAGTTAAATGAACATGTCATCGGACAAGCGGATGCTAAACGTGCGGTGGCGATTGCTTTACGTAATCGGTACCGTCGACAATTACTCGATGCATCGATGCGGGATGAGGTCACACCGAAAAACATCCTGATGATCGGACCGACCGGGGTCGGGAAAACAGAGATTGCGCGACGCCTCGCGAAACTCGTCCGTGCGCCGTTCGTCAAAATAGAAGCGACGAAGTTCACGGAAGTTGGTTACGTCGGTCGTGATGTGGAGTCCATGGTGCGAGATCTTGTGGAAGCGTCTCTACGTCTTGTCAAAGATGAGAAAAAGGAAGCGCTCAAAGATCGTGCGGAAGCAGTGGCGAACGAACGAATCGTTGATGCGTTATCTGGTAAAAAAGCGTCATCTGGTCTCGGTGGTGGAACGAATCCTTTTGAGATGTTGTTCGGCGGGAATCAGAAGCAACAAGAGCCGGATACATCGGAAGCGACAGCCGACCGCTCGTTACTTCGTCAGCAATTGCTGACGGGGCAGCTCGAGGATCGCATGATCGAGGTCGATGTCGAAGAACGCCAAGTGGATTTATTCTCTGGGCAACAAGGCATGGAGGGGCTCGCGAATCTTCAGGATATGCTCGGACAAGTCATGCCAAAGAAAACGAAAAAGCGTCAGCTCACAGTCAAGGAAGCACGACCAATCCTGACGGCAGAAGAAGCGGAACGGTTGCTTGACTTGAACGAAGTCCATGACGAAGCGGTCCGTCGCGCAGAACAGATGGGCATCATCTTCGTCGATGAGATCGATAAGATCGCGACAAAAGGACATGATTCAGCTGGTGTTTCACGCGAGGGTGTTCAACGAGACATCTTACCGATCGTTGAAGGATCGACGATTGTCACGAAATATGGTCCAGTCAAGACGGATCACATCTTGTTCATCGCTGCGGGTGCCTTCCATATGGCGAAACCATCTGATCTGATTCCTGAACTCCAAGGTCGTTTTCCGATCCGTGTCGAACTCGATAGTTTGACAGAAGATGACTTTGTTAAGATTTTAACTGAACCGAATCAAGCATTACTCAAACAATATAAAGCATTATTAGGGGCAGAGCACGTTCATGTCACCTTTACAGAAGAAGCCATTCGTGAAATCGCACGGATTGCTGCACAGGTAAACGATGAGACGGATAATATTGGAGCACGACGCTTGTATACGATCATGGAGCGCGTCCTTGAAGAATTATCCTTCGAAGCAGCAGACATGCCGGAGACGGATGTGACGATCACGCCACAATACGTGACGGAACGAGTTGGAAAAGTAGCAGATGATCGAGACTTAAGTCAGTTCATCTTATAAAGTGGAGGAAGAAAAAATGAATTTATTGGCGAAAACGCGGAAGCTGAATACGATGTTACAACAAGAAGCGAGCACACATGTTGATTTCAAGGTCATGGCTGATCGACTCAGCGAAGTCATGGAATCGAACACATTCATCGTAAGTCGGCGCGGTAAGTTACTAGGTATCGCAATCAAGCAACAAATCGAAAATGACCGGGTCCGTGGTTTCTTAGAAGAACGTCAATTCCCGGAAGATTACACGAAAAAATTATTTAACGTCACGGAAACGACAGCAAACATTGCCATCGATAGTGAACATACGGCATTCCCAGTCGACAACCGTGATACGTTCGAAACGTCGAAAACGACGATCGTACCGATCATCGGTGGTGGCGAACGCCTTGGTACGCTGGTCCTCGGTCGTATGGTGGAAGACTTCAATGAAGAAGACCTCGTGCTTGCAGAGTATGGTGCGACAGTCGTCGGGATGGAGATCCTTCGTGAGAAGGCACATGAGGCGGAAGATAAAGCACGGAAGAAAGCGGTCGTTCAGATGGCAATCAATTCGTTGTCCTATTCAGAACTTGAAGCGATTGAACATATCTTCGAAGAGCTGGAAGGAAATGAAGGACTACTCGTCGCTTCAAAAATTGCCGATCGCGTCGGTATCACGCGTTCTGTCATTGTCAACGCACTGCGTAAACTTGAAAGTGCAGGCGTCATCGAGTCGCGTTCACTTGGAATGAAAGGAACGTACATTAAAATTTTGAACGACAATTTCCTTTATGAGTTAGAGCGTATTAAATCGAACTAAAAAAATAATGAGATACAGCGTATTTTTCGTTAATCGTTTTTAACGTCTGTATTAGATAAGCGATTCTTCTTCAATGTGAGAAGAATCGCTTTTTTTGTTAAAGACGATTTCTTACAAACATCCATCAGGTGATAGAAGAAGCAATGCAGATCAACTCTTGTTTAAATGGTTATCGTAGAGTATCAATGAAAAATACCAAGAAAAGGGGTGGATAAAAAAGTTAAAAGAGAAGGAACTATTTTTATATTTATGACGAATTGTAATATTAAG
>NZ_DGYQ01000011.1:16707-37225 GCF_002396765.1 Exiguobacterium sp. UBA5002 | reverse complement strand
GGAAAACTGGCTTGTGTCTCGCCTGAGGGAAGGGCGTGAAAAGACGCGTCATTCTTTTTTGAGTCAGCCCCTTTTTCGAATCCTCGACTCGTCTGCGTTGACAGGCGCTTTAGCTTGAATCTAAGATAATGAAGGTGAAACAAATAACCGCTTACAGAAAGCGGGTCGAAAGAAGGGGTCCCCTTGCACGCGGATCAACGAAAAAAATTAACGGTCCTCATGATCAATATGTTTATTGCGGTCGGGAGCTTCGGGATCATCATTCCGATTCTACCCGCTTACTTAGCTTCGATTGGACAAGGTGGGACGGCGGCTGGGTTAATGATCGCCATCTTTGCCGGAGCACAACTCGTCATGTCACCGATTGCCGGAAAATGGGCGGACCAATACGGTCGTCGCAAGATGATCATCTATGGATTGATCGGCTTGACGCTCTCGATGTTTGTCTTCTACTTCTCCAATTCCGTCACGGTCCTCTACATCTCGCGCGCAATCGGCGGTGCCGGTGCTGCACTCCTGATTCCAGCAATTTTTGCTTACGTCGCGGACATCACGACGATGGATCAACGCGCAAAAGGAAACAGTTACGTCTCAGCTGCGATGTCACTCGGAATCGTCATCGGTCCTGGAATCGGTGGATTCCTTGCCGAGTATGACTTAAAATTGCCACTCCTCGTCTCAGCGATCGTCTCGGGGGCAGCCGTCTTGTTCAGCGTTCTGTTACTTCAAGAAAGCGAAACACACGATGCGACAGCGATGGCACCAGACGAATGTTCGATGCTCAAGAAACTCGGAACGTCGTTTAAGAAACCGTACTTCGTCCCGCTCGTCATTACACTCGTCATGAGCTTTGGTCTCATGGCATACGAATCAGTACTTGGTCTATTCGTCGATGATCAATTCGGTGCTTCACCGAAAGACATCGCGATCATGGTGACGTCGACCGGGATCATCAGTGTCATTGCTCAAATCTTCATCGTCGATAAGTTATCTCGTAGTTTCGGAGAAGGAAAGGTCTTGAACCTATTCCTGTTCATCGCAGCGCTCGGCTTCCTATTGTCATTATTGACATCAAGTTACGGTGGATTCTTTGCGATCACTCTCGTCATCTTCCTTGCGACATCGATTTTACGTCCCGTCTTGAATACGATGATTTCAAAACTCGCTGGTAATGAGCAAGGCTTTGCTATGGGAATGAACAACGCCTACATGAGCATCGGGAACGTGCTCGGACCGACGCTTGCGGGTGTCCTGTATGACGTCAACATTCTCTATCCGTTTGCACTCGGTCTGATTTTCCTCGTCGTGACGTTCATTGGATCATTCATCTGGCAAAAACGTCAAGCACGATTGATTGCCAAGGTCGAACAAAGTTCTTAAACGAATCAAAAATAGCCTCGATTGCTCCATCCCATCGGACAGAGCAGTCGAGGCTATTTCGTTTAACGATATTCGTCCGTCATATGGATTGTTCCTCTGTTCTTGACACAAGCAGTTTCGCAACGATTTCTGTTAACAAGAAAACGAAGACGATTCCTGTAAAATCTAGCGTCAACCACGGCATCAGACCGCAGCCGATTAAAAGTGTCCCAATCATTAACGGACGATACGAAGAAAAGGATGGTCGCTTCGGACGGACACTCAACAGGATGCTCACGACACCAAGCACGATAAGCCATGTCACTGAAATATTATAGAAAAAGTGATCGACCAGTAAAAACAGACCAATCGGATACAGTGGAACCCACCAACGGTTCATACCGATACCTCCCATTTTCTTTTCAGTATCGCATGATTTGAATGGATTCCCTTTATTTTGAACTGACTTATCCGTATTGCTTTTGATGCGCACGTTTAAGTTCAAGGTATTCTTCATCCGCCCGGATCAAATCCCATTTTTCTTGGAAGATGGCCGCAGATTTTGCTTTTTCTTCGTCGATCTCGCGCGTGTGCAATTCTTTAGTCTCTTTATCTTTATATTTACGCCCACCCTTATAGTTCGCGTAACGTCGTGCGCGCGTATGTCCCATCTGAATGAACTTCCGCGCCATATCCATGCCGACGAAGTCCCCGTCTTCTTTATAAGCTAAATACATCTCATAAATTTTCTCAGACGATTCCTTCGCGATATCCGGCGTCTTAAAACGCCAATGCGGCAAAATCTCACTTTTGTAAGGTTCGACGAGTAAGACCCCTTGCTCCCCGCGTCCAACCCGGTACTTTTCCGGCTCCTTACGAAAATCCGTCGTCTTGAAATCGAGATCGTAATCAAACGCCATCCCGGTCACGCTCCCTTCTACTTCGAAACGTTCCCTTCCCGTCCGTTCATCAATCCTCGATCCGGTAGAGTCCTTGCGTATAAATCGTCGCTAAGACGTGCGCGATCTCTTCGATCGTCCCTGTCGCCTCTTCGCGGACGACTTCGAATAAATACATCTCATTCGCGAAGAACCAACCACGGGCGACGAGTTTCGAGTCGACATCCTGCCGCGCAAGTCCTGTCTCCTGCGCATACTGGATATCCTGACTGATCCGATCAATGAACCGTTCCCGAATCGCTTTCCATTTCGCACGGACGATGTAAGACACGCCGATTGCTTGCTCCACAATCCGTAGTATCGCTCGTTCTTCTTCCGCGAGACGTAAGAAATCCGTCGCTTGCGTCACGATGCGTTCCTTTGCCTCGAGCGGCGTCGTCGGTTCGAATGTTCGTTCCGCGATCGCGTGGAAGCGGCTCATGACATCTTCCATCAGGACGACGAGCAGCTCATCTTTCCCTTCGAAATGGACATAGGCTGTTCCGTAACCGACGCCAGCTTGTTTAATGATTTGTGAAATCGTTGCCGTTTGAAACCCTTGTTCTAAGAAGACGTCACGTGCCGCACTCAACAGTTTCTCGCGTGTCCGCACCGTGCGCAGATGACGTTTATCGATTTTTTCTGGTTGAGAAGATGACATATCCTTCACTCCTTTTGTTTTCTCTATTCGACAATATTGACACAATGTCAATTTGTTTGCTACGCTTTTGTCAAAATTGATTGAGCATTCATTTGAGGAGGATGACGTATGACACTGCAAGCAAAACGGACCGATGCTGTTGCTCGGGATGAGCAAGATGCACTCGCTGCCTATCGTGATGAGTTTTATCTGCAACCGGGTAGTATCTATATGGACGGAAACTCGCTCGGCTTATTGTCGAAGCGTGCCGAGAAGACGTTGCTCGAGTCGCTATCAGACTGGAAAGAACTCGGAATCGATGGCTGGATGAAAGGACGTCATCCTTGGTTTGAATTATCGGAACGTCTCGCTGCTCTCAACGCTCCGCTCGTCGGCGCACAAGCTGAAGAAGTCATGGTCACTGGTTCGACGACCGTCAATCTCCATCAACTCGTCGCGACATTCTTCCAACCAACAGAAGGACGAGATAAGATTTTAGCGGATGCGCTGACGTTCCCGTCGGATATCTATGCCCTCCAAAGCCAACTTCGCTTACGTGGTCTGGATCCGGAGACACATCTCATCCAAGTACCGAGTCGGGACGGTCGCTTTTTAGAAGAAGACGATATCATCGCCGCGATGACGGATGATATCGCGTTAATCGTCTTGCCGGCGGTACTTTACCGAAGTGGACAAATTCTCGATATGGAGCGTTTGACGAAGGCGGCACACGACCGTGGCATCCTGATTGGTTTTGATGGTTGTCATTCCGTCGGAGCCGTTCCCCACGCGTTCCATGACTGGGGCGTCGACTTTGCCTACTGGTGTAATTACAAACACTTGAACGGTGGTCCTGGAACGGTTGGTGGATTATTCGTCCACGAACGTCATTTCGGAACGTTGCCTGGTCTGACGGGCTGGTTTGGTTCGCGGAAGGATAAGCAGTTCGATATGGATCATACGATGACACCGGCGGCGCATGCCGGTGCCTTCCAGATCGGGACACCACACGTCTTAAGTCTTGCTCCACAAATCGGTGCATTAGAGATGTTTGACGAAGTCGGTATCGAAGCCGTTCGGACAAAATCACTCGCGTTGACGCAGTACATGATGGAACTCGTCGAGCAGGAACTCACACCGTACGGTTTCGTCATCGGAAATCCGATCGACGATAAACGCCGTGGGGCGCATCTCAGCCTCGAGCACCCGGAAGCAGCACGGATCTGTAAAGCACTCAAGGAAAATCGGATCATTCCCGATTTTCGGGCGCCAAACATCGTCCGTCTAGCACCCGTCGCGCTCTACAATACGTTTATCGATGTCTATGACGTCGTCGCGACACTTAAACGAATCATGAAAGATAAAGAATACGAACGTTTCGCGAATGAACGCGAAGTCGTTGCTTAAGGAGTACACCATGGAACAACCTACTGAACTACGGCGTGAACTCAAGACACGCCAACTCACGATGATTGCGATGGGCTGTGCGATCGGTACCGGTCTCTTCCTCGGAAGTGGACTTGCGATCGGACTTGCCGGACCGAGTGTTTTAATCAGTTACGCAGTCGGCGCCTTCATCGTCCTGCTTTTAATGGGCTGTCTGGCTGAAATGACGGTCGCCCATCCGACATCTGGCTCGTTCGGAACGATTGCCGAACGATACATTAGTCCATATGCGGGTTTTCTCGTCCGCTACTCATACTGGATCGCAAACGTTCTCGCGATCGGCGTTGAAGTCAGTGCGATTGCCATCTATATGAAATACTGGTTCCCGGACGTTCCCGGGCTCGTCTGGATTCTCGTATTCGCTGCCGCGTTGATTTACATCAATGCCACGACAGTCAATACGTTCGCGACCTTCGAATACTGGTTCTCCGTCATTAAAATCAGTGCCATCTTGCTATTCATCTTGCTTGGTGCCTACTTGGTCATCGGTAGTCCAAGTCCTGAAATTGGTCCACAAAACTTCACGAACGACGGTGGTTTCATGCCGTTCGGCTTCTCAGGTCTCTGGATCGCAATCTTCATCTCCCTGTTCAGCTTCCTCGGAACGGAATTGATTGCTGTCACTGCTGGTGAAGCGAAGGACCCGGACGTCGCCGTACCAAAAGCATTAAAAGCGACGGTCTTCCGTCTCTCGACGTTTTATGTCGTCACGATTGCTTTGATGTTGATGATCGTCCCATGGCAACAAGCAGGCGGTGTCGATCAAAGTCCGTTCGTCAAAGTAATGGAGATGCTATCGATTCCATATGCAGGCGGTATCATGAACTTCATCATCCTGACAGCGGCGCTGTCTGCGATGAACAGTCAACTGTACGCTTCGACACGGATGATGTATTCGTTATCGAAGGCAACGTATGCGCCAAAAGTATTTGGACGCTTGAATCGAAAAGGTGTACCACTCTTCGCACTCGCCTTATCGACACTCGGCATTTTTCTCGCAGCGATCATCAGCAGTCAATCGAGCGTCTCTTATCCATTCATGATGGGGATTTCGATGTTCGGGGCGATTTTCACATGGTTCATGATTTTCATCTCCCATCTGTACTTCCGTAAAGCCTGGGAACGTGAAGGTGGACGGACGTTACCGGTTCGGATGATGGGCTATCCCTATCTGACTGCCCTCGGTGCATTGTTGTTATTCGCACTCGTACTAACGACATGGTTCACGGATTTCCAAATCGTCTTGAAGTTTGGTGTACCGTGGTTAGTGTTCTTATCGATCGCCTATTTCTTCTGGAAACGGGCGCATCCGGAACAACCACAGACCGCTGAAAAACGAAAACTGAATTAACATGATAAAGGGGCTGAATGGGAATGACAAAGACAGATCCTACGTCTATTGAAGCATCGATTCAAACGGATTTTAAAAAAGATATGTCCTACGGGGATTATTTGCAACTAGATCCATTGCTTACGAGTCAACATCGCTTATCGGGGCATCATGACGAGATGCTGTTCATCATCATTCATCAAACGAGCGAACTCTGGATGAAGCTGATCCTGCATGAGATGCGAGCAGCGACGCAAGCGGTCGCAAACGATGATCTCGAATCATCGTTTAAGATGCTCGCACGTATCTCAAAGATTCAGCACCAGTTGATTCAGTCGTGGAATGTTTTGTCGACCTTGACCCCTGCCGAATATCTGGAATTCCGTGACGCGCTTGGTCACTCATCCGGTTTCCAATCGTATCAAAACCGTCAAATCGAATTTGCGCTCGGTTTTAAGAATGAGCAGATGCTAAAAGTGTATGCGCATGACGAAACACTCTATCCGATGTTGCTGGAAGATTTGAAGACACCAAGCATCTACGACGAAACGATCCGGGCGATGGCGCGCCATGGGCTACCGATCGACCAATCCGTCCTTGATCGTGATGTCACGCAAGACTGGACGCCGAATGCAAGTGTCGAAGCAGCTTGGGCGACCGTCTATCGGGATGTCGAACAATACTGGGATCTGTATGAGCTCGGTGAAAAACTACTTGATATCGGGAGCCAGCAGCAGATGTGGCGCTTTAACCATATGAGTACCGTCGAACGGATCATCGGACAAAAGCCAGGAACAGGCGGTTCTTCTGGCGTCAGTTATCTACGACGTGTGCTCGACCACCGATTCTTCCCGGAACTGTGGTCAGTCCGCACGACATTATGAGGAGGATGAAGCGATGACACGATGGATTGATGTTTCACAACCACTTGATCGCCACGTCACGACGTGGCCGGGAGATACACCGTTTGAAGCGACATTGACATGGAATAAGGCAGACACCGGTTCCGTTAACGTCGGAAAGGTAACGATGAGTCTGCATACTGGCACTCATGTCGATGCGCCGTTTCATTTTGACGATGCCGGACAAAAAATCGTCGATCTTGATCCGGATCTCTACATCGGACATGCGCGCGTCATTTACTTACCAGGTCGTACAGAAATCACAGCCGCTGATTTAGATGGCTTTGAGCTAAATGATGTCCAGCGCTTGATCATCAAAACAGATGGTTGGATCGACAAATCAACTTTCCCAGAAACGATTCCCGTCTTGACGCCAAGTCTTGCTGAGCGTCTCGGAGAACTCGGGATTTCGCTGATTGGTCTCGACTTACCAAGCGTCGATGCGATCGATAGCAAGGAAATGGCGGCCCATCACGCACTGGCGCAGCATGGAGTCCATATCCTTGAAGGACTCGTCCTTGATGCGATCACGCCTGGTGATTACCACCTCAACGCTGTTCCACTTCCGCTCGTCGACGGCGACGGTAGTCCCGTTCGTGCCTTACTTCGTCCATACTAAAAAATCCGTTCAGCAGGCTCTCTGCTGGACGGATTTTTTGTTACTTAGGTAGTGGTTCGAACAAACTGGCTTCGATTTGACGAACGACATGTCCTAGGACCGCAAGTGATTGATCGACCTCGAATCCTTGATCCAAGGAGTGATTCGCTCCTTCCATGATATCAATCGTCAGTTGTGAGGTGCGACACGTTTCAAGTGCCGCTTCATCATAAAACTTATCGGCTGTCCCGATGACGAGGAGTCCAGCTTGCGACGAATTGGCGATTTGTTCGGCCACTTCAGTCAGGACGGGTGTTAAGAAGACGAAGCGTGCTGTCTGTAGACTCGGCTTAGCAAGCAATGCCGCTAGCGGAATCGTTCCTAACGACTTTGCGATGAACTGAACGTTTTCGTATGTATGTGTCGCCAGCACTTCAGAGACGACAGCGTCGACCCGACGTGTCATGCAGGTATTCGATTCAGTGTCTGACATCGAAAAGAGCTCTTCTGTCACATAGTGAATACAGATGACATCGATGTCTCGAGCTAGTAGTGCCATCCGGCTGTAGTAGAAGTAAGGATGATCGTACAAATAAGATGCTCCCGAGATCAAGAAGCAAACCTGTTTGGATCCCATTTGAAAATGATCATATGAAACGGTCGTCTGATCGACGACGATAGATGATTGTGTAATGCGCATGAAATCCCTCCGCGTTTTTTCTAGACTTTACCATTTCAGAGGTAGACTGTCATGTCTTTTTCGGTTCTCCCTTATAAACTAAAAAAGGCGATGTACCACATTGGGTCATCGCCAATCCTATCTCTTTATCCAATCGGAGCAAACACGGACTGTTCGACTTGTTTTAATTCATAGAACGCTCCTTGTCGCGCCATCAATTCGGTATATGTTCCGACTTCGATGACGTGACCTTGATCCATGACGATGATTTGATCCATCGCTTCAAGACCCGCTAACCGGTGGCTGACGAGGACAAGTGTCGCGTCCTCCGCTCGTGTCAACAATCGATCGAGAATCATCTGTTCCGTCAAAGCATCAACGGAAGACGTCGGTTCGTCAAGCAAGTAAAGCGACGCTTCCCGCAAAAGCACACGAGCAATCGCTAAGCGTTGTTTTTCTCCTCCAGACAAGTTCTCGCCTTTTTCAAATACACGATCGTTTAATTCGAACGTCGTTAACCCAACATCATCGAGTGCTTGACGCATCGCCTCGTCCGTTGCTGCTTCGTTCGCAAGCAATAGATTATCGCGAAGCGTTCCATAAAAGTAATGATTCTGTTGCAGCACGACATTTGCGTGTTGCCACAGTCCTTCCGGATCAACCGTCTGACTCTCTTGACCTGCAATTGTTAATCCGTCCGCTGGATACATCCGTAACATCAATTGAAGTAACGTGGATTTCCCGGAACCACTCGCCCCGACGATCGCCGTCTTCTTGCCGGCAGGAATTGAGACGGTGACGTCACGTAAGACCGGACGCGGTGCATCAGGGAAAGTGAACGTCAACGCGTTCGTTTCAAAGGATGGTGCCTGATCGAGAACAAACGTGTCATAAGTTGGCTCTTCTTGCCCGGTCACGACTTCATCAAGTCGTTTCGCAGCATGCCGGCTATCTTCGAAAAAGCCCGGTAAAATCGCCATCGGTGCGGCGTTTTCAAAAACGGTCAGCGATGTCATGACGAGTAAAGCGAGGAAGACCCCTTCGAGCTGTCCACTCGCGACGAGATAGGCACCGACACCAAGAACGAGCCAAGAGATGATCAGCGTCACCATCGTATTCAAGGCCAAGTTCGAGACGGCATGTAGCCCATTACGTTTTTCTTCCTCGACATACCGTTTCGCGACGGCATTCAAGTCCTGTTCTTTTTGATCAAGTTGCTGGTAAATCTTTAAGTCACGATAGCCCTGGAACAGCTCTGTCACTTCTGTTGAAAGATCACCACGGCGGACACGAACCGAACGTGCGAAACGTTGTTCGCGGTACGCGAACCAACCTGGAATCAAGAAACCGGTCAGAATCAAACCAAGTAATAGAATCCCGGCAATCGTCCACGAGAAGAAACTGACGAAAAAGATCGTACAGAAGAAGACAAGCAACAAGACAATCGGTGGATAGAGAACACGTAAAAACGTATTTTGCAGACTCTCGACGTCCCCGACGATCCGGGCAAGTAAATCCCCACTCCGGTATTTGCCGAAAATTCCTGGCGCGAGCGGCTCGAGTCTCCGGTAGAACGACGTCCGGATATCACTGAGGATTGTAAACGTCGCCCGGTGCGAATAATAACGTTCCGCATATCGACTGGCGGCACGTGTCAGACTCGAGATTTTTTGTAGCGCAATCAGGACGGCAAGTGTTTGAATCGGTGGCAATAAGGCTGCCTTTGAAATCAGGTAACCACTTGCTGCGAATAACCCGACCGCCGTCACTCCAGCGAGGACACCGAAGAAAATCGACCAGGCGATATCGCGTTTTTGATGCACCATCAATCGAAAGACTCCTAATAGTTCCTTCATCGTGTTTCCTCCCCTCTCTGGACGCTACGCATCCGGGCATACTCCGAATCACGTCCAAGCAGTTCATCGTGCGTACCACAATCGACGATTCGTCCGCCGTCGAGGACGACGATTTGATCTGAGCGCTCGATCGTATGCAGGCGGTGTGCGACAGTGATGACTGTCGCTGTTTGTCCAAGCTGTTCGATCGCTTGTTGGAGCAGTCGCTCCGTTTTGACGTCGAGTCCTGTCGTCGGTTCATCAAAGACGATGACGTTCGGTCGTTTCAAGAACGCTCGTGCCAACGCAACGCGCTGTTTCTCGCCACCTGATAGACCACGTCCGCCTTCTCCAATTACTGTGTCAATCCCTTCAGGTAACGTCGCAATCAACTCCTCGAGTCCTGCTGCCTGTGCCGCCTCAAAGATTTCTTCCGGCGTTGCTTGACGGAGTTCACCGATCGCAATGTTTTCTGCCAGCGTTCCGGCATACAGATACGGATGCTGCGAGATGTAGCTCAACTGACGGAACCAACTCGCTTCCTCCACCTGACTGCGATTAATCCCGTCAAGCAGAATCCGTCCTTCTTTTGGATCCGCGAGTCCGGCAATCAACTGCAAGACAGTCGACTTACCGGCACCACTGCGACCGATCAACGCCACCTTTTGATACGGTTCAATCGCAAGTGTCACGTCTTGTAAGGCAAAGCGTCCTTCTTGATACGTAAAATCAACTTCATCCAAGACGATTCGTGGTGGACGGTTCATCGAAAGTTCTGATTGACCGAAGGCAACAGGACGATCGTCTGCTGTTAGTTCGGCTGCGATTTGTTTCGCTGCCGCGACACTACCGCGTCCCGTATGGAAGGCAGCTCCCATCTCTTTTAAGGCAAGATAGTATTCTGGTGCCAACACGAGCATCAAGAACGCCGGGATGAAGGTAATGCTTTGGAACAAAATCAAGCGCAGACTGACTTCAAGTGCAATCATTCCCATGCTGAGCATCGATATGAACTCAAGCATCAGCGACGATAAGAAGGCGAGCTTCAAAACCGTTAACGTCGCATCACGGAAATCAAGACTGCTTTTTTCGATGACATCACGTTGTCGTTTCGCACGACCAAATAACTTCAAGGTCGTCAGTCCTTGCAACGTATCAAGGAACGTTCCCGAGAATGCCGTCATCTTCTCGAGTTGAGCATCGGCCCGCTTTTGCGTCATGATGCCGATGATGATGTAGAACAACGGAATGAACGGTGCCGTAATCATCATGACGAGACCGGTGATCCAGTCATAGCTGAATGCCGCGATCAAGACCATCAAGGGAACAATCGTCGTCTGGACTACTTTCGGCAAGTACTGACTGTAGTAGCTGTCCATCTCGTCTACAGCGTCGAGCAAGACACTGACCTTCTTTCCCGCTTGCCCTTGTAGCATCATCTCGACCGAACGACCCGTGTATTTCGCAACGAGCGCTTCCCGAAGCGCCTGCTTCATGTGTGCCGATAACGTCGTACCGAGACGACCGTTCCAATACGTCACGGCGACCCGGAGCAACAGCATCCCGAGGACGACAAGTAGTAACGGAATGACAGCTTCAAACGGTTGTTCTTTCAAGAAAATCCGATCGACCGTCAACACGATACCGTATGATTGACCGACGACCGCGACCCCCATCAGGAAAGCTGCCATGATGAATTGAATGAGAATAATGCGTGGAATCTGGACGATTCCTTTTAATGGATTCATATACAAACGTCCTTTCACGAAGTGTGAACGACTTTTAGTGAATATTTTCACATATCGTACATTTAGTATATCGAATCTGGAACGGGGATGCCATGCAGATGCTGTCGAAAAGGTGTGACGGTTTTGTGAGAGCATAAAACTCGACAATCCTTTCGAATGAAACTATTATGGATATATATTATCCACGTTTAACGAAAGGAGTCTTTCTATGCAAATGAAAACCGGGGTCGAGCAATCCGTTTATGCGATGTTGCTCTTAACCTTCCTGCCGGAGCGCGCCGTTTTGTCCGGTGAATTCATCAGCCAGCAACTCGGTGCTTCACCGACCTATTTCCAAAAGCTCTTACGAAAACTCGTTCAGGCGGATCTGTTGTATTCCGTACCGGGTGTCAAAGGGGGCTTTCGCTTGCGACGTCCGGCAGACGAAATTCAAATCTTCGATGTCTATCAAGCCATTGAGGGCAAACAGACATTGTACGCGTCAAGTGGTGTCTTTGAAGATTTGATGGGGATTCAGGAACAGGAGATCGGTCTGCTCTCGAATCTGATGACAGAGGCAGAAGATGCGTGGCAATCGACGTTGAAGCGCGAATCAATCGGCTCGATCCGTCAAGCAATTGACGCCTCCTGTCCACCGAAACATTTAGAACGGTTGCATGCGTTAATCACAGACCGGATGATGACACTTTAATGAACAGAAAGAGGTTTTTACTATGGTATTGAATCGTTATTTTGACTTATTCGACGCGTCACGCACGGACGCACAAGCTTTTGAGGATCTCGTTTCCTTATTCACGACAGACATCACGTTCGTTCTGAACGGACAACCAAAGCATGGCATCGACGCCTGGAAACAGTTCGTCCGTCATGTGTTTACAGCGAATCAAGACATTAAGCACATGTATGCGGGCTAGGAAGAAACAACACCAGGAACGTATGAAACACGCTGGGCAGTTTGCGGAAAACGGGCAGACGGTAGTGTCTTCACGCAAGACGGAAAAGATATCGCACGTCTCGATGAAAACGGACGGATCGCTTACCTGGAGAACGTTCCAGATGATCCGACGATGTTCCGTTCATAAGGTAAGTTCATATCAGCAAAAAACTGTGTCCCGCTTTTAAGCAGAACACAGTTTTTTTGATTTCTAACGTTTGATTACGAGTCGCTTCAGCAAGTAGCCCGTGATGACGAGTAACGACGCAATCGCGATATAGACCATGTAGACCAACAAGTTTGGCGCAAATCGTGACACGATGTACGTCAATACGACGACAGCCGTATACAGCAACAAAAATAGACTGATGTGCTTCAACTTCGACACTCCCCTTTGAATCCTTCTCTCTTCTTTACGGAAACGACTGGAAAATGTTTCAAAAGGTATGTCTTTACTTCGTTTTATAGATTCTTCGCTTTGAATGTGTCTCCACCTTCGATCGTGCCGTTATCAAAGCCTTTTTGGAACCAACGCTCTCGTTGCGCCGATGTGCCGTGAGTGAAACTTTCCGGTACGACATATCCTTGTCCTTTCTCTTGTAACGTATCGTCCCCAACAGCATTGGCTGCTGTCAACGCTTCTTCAAGATCGCCTTCTTCGAGCAAGTTTTCTCCTTGCGCGTGATGCGCCCAGACGCCGGCATAATAATCTGCCTGTAGCTCGAATCGAACGAGGTATTTATTGAACTTCTCCTCACTCATTTGCTTTCGAAGTGGCATGATCTCATCCGATTTTCCGAGTAACGTCTGGACATGATGCCCGACTTCATGCGCAATGACATACGCCATCGCAAAATCGCCCGGTGCTCCGTATTTCGTCTGCAGTTCATCATAAAAGCTTAAATCAATGTATAATTTCTGATCACCGGGACAGTAAAAGGGACCGACGGACTTCCCTGCTTGTCCGCAAGCCGAACTAACTTGATCCGTATATAAGACGAGTGTCGGTTTTTTATAGGTCTTACCATCTTCTTTAAATTCTTTCGTCCAGACTCGTTCCGTATCGGCCAAGACGACGGAGACGAAGTCCGCTGCTTCTTTTTCCTGCGCTGTTTCCTCATACGTCGTATTTTGCTGATCCCCACCGGTTAAGTCTCCGAGTAGTTCAGTTGGATTACCACCCATCAAAGTGATGACGATCAGCAGGATGATCCCGACACCACCGCCGATACCGGCGATTCCTTTCCCACCCATTCCCCGCCGGTCCTCGACGTTCGAACTCCGTTCTCTTCCCTTCCATTTCATGCGTTTTCCTCCTACCTGTTTCGTTATTGTTCTTTACCCAAAAGCTTTTATACGTAACGCTTCAGGACATCATAGATGAAACAGAAGTCATTTGATTTGAAGGATTTTCTAGGAATATCCTTCTACTGTAGAGAAGATTAGTAGCAGAACCGATCTTTCGGATCCAATTTTTTCTACGCAAAGGAGGTACGACATGAAACCTCATCTACTTTTTTTATCTTGGCGTGATGCTCGACATCCACAAGCCGGAGAAGCTGAAACTTTTATTCATGAAATGTTGCGGCGTGTCAGTACTACCTACCGAGTTACCCATTTGTCTGTCTCATTCAAGGGCGGATCACCGACGGAGTATCGAGATGGTATCACTTACCTCCGTTATGGTACGACAGCTTCTCTTATTCCATATGCACTTTATTATTACTGGTCTTATGCTAAAACGATTGATTTAGTTCTGGATCATTTGAATGGGTTTCATTTCTTCACACCATTTTATGTTCCACGTCATAAACGAACTTTATTTCTTTATCAATTGATTCGTGAACGTTGGTCGACGACGCTTGTGTTTCCTTTTTCAAAGCTTGGCGAATGGACAGAGACTCGACGGTTAAGCTGGTATAAAGATAGTCATGCCTTGACTATCAGCCCCTCTGTTGTAGATGAACTACAAAGTGCTGGTTTTACTAACAGTCATATCACGATGTTGCCGCCAGGACTTTCCTTTTCCCCGTGGTCTGAACAGGAATGGGAGTTAAAAGAACATGTTCCAACCTTTCTATATATCAACCGTCTGAACGAAAAAGAACTTCAAGATACGATTGGGGCATTCCTTATGGTCCAACGTGAGTTTCCTGAGACACGCCTCTGGCTTATTGGTATTCGTAACAGCTCTCATCTTTTGCAATACCTTACACTTCCCCTTCCTAAAGAAGTGAAGGATGCTATCACATACTACGATTCAATCACTGAAACAGAAACGCGCAGCATGATGAGTCGTGCCACCGCTCTCCTCTTCCCTTCTATACGCGAAGGCGTGGGTTTTCCTATAATTGAAGCGGCAGCTGTCGGAACACCGTCCATCGTATATGATGCTCCTGGTGTCCGAGACGCCGTTAAGTATGGCATGACAGGCTACATGGCTAAAAACAAAACACCTGGTGCACTCGCTGCCGAAATGCGAGCTTGTTTCCGAGATCCAGAGGAGTACGAAGCCATTCGTACCTCCGCTCATCATTTTGCACGGGCAATGGACTGGCAACAGACTGATCTCAAGTTTCAAGAATGGTTGAGACAAGTACTGCTTGATACAAAATAAAGGTAAACTTCATGCTTTTAATTCTGTTCAAGTTTTGGGATGATCTGCTCTGGATCAACGCGTTTCGTATAATCCGATGGCACTTCTACGAAACGAATCACACCACTTGTCTCAATAATGAACGTTGCCGGTTTAGGAAGTTGCCAGTCATCATTTCCGTTATGCTTCGCAACATCGAGTCCTGATGCCTTGTAAATCTCAATCAAATAATCCGGTAAGTCAAACACGAGGTCGAATTGACGGGATACATGTAAATCAACGTCACTTAAGACAGGGAAACTCAAGCCATTCTTATCCGCTGTTTGTTCAGCAAAATCAGGCGTCTCCGGACTGATTGCAACAACGATTGCACCAAGTGCGCGAATCCGTTCGATCTCCCGTTCGTAAGCGCGAAGCTCGAGATTGCAGTACGGACACCAGCCACCCCGGTAGAACGTCAAGATGACAGGACCTTGCTCGAGTAATGTCTCGATTGCGACTGGTTCTCCAGATACAATGGGTAATGTAAAGTGTGGGATTGTGTCAACGACACCTAGACCTTGTACGACTCCAGAAGCAGCCAGTTCAGCTGTCGCTTCCGCCATCAACCGTTGTTTCTCAGCAGGTGCCTTTTGTCGGAATTTCGATTGATATTGTTTGATTTCTTCGAGTAGTCGTGTCATATGTTCTCCCCCTTCATTGCTGTATGGAATAGCAAGGAGATTACTCGTTTGTCTCTTCTGACGACTCCTCCGCCTTCTTTCGGAATCGTTTGACGAACCCCATTAGTTGTTCCGGTGTTAATTCGAGCTTATTCTCATAGACATATTTCGTTCCGTATCCGAGTGCAAGGGTGGCGGTCGAAGCGACTCCCGCGGCAATGACGGCACCATATCCCGGAACTAGCTTCGCCATTTGCCGAAAAGCAGTCTTTCCGGAGTTTCCGACGATCGTCACGACAAGCAACTCCTTCGCACTCTCTTTGGATAACTGCCGTTCGTACAGATTTGATAACTTGAGCATCAAGCCGATTTGAATTGAAGTCAACGGAATGATATCAGCTCCTGGAAACGGGACGGCACCGATTGCACCAGCAGCTGTTCCGGCACCCACGATCCAGTTGTTGGCGATCTTCCCACGAACGGTCGGATCCATCTGGCGAACGAACACATTATCCTTGTCGAACTTTTTTAAGATATCGAGGACCTCCCGGCGGAGCCAATCGATGTTCGTTCCTTCTCGTGCTGATACGGGAATGATTTTTGGTCCTGGTAGTTTTTCTGCAATATGCTGGACGATCGTGTCGACATCATCCGTCGCATCCATCTTCGTGACGACGATCAAGACATTTTGGTTATGTTGATAGATCTTACGGAAATTCTTCGTCTCCGTCTCAGATAAAACAGTACCTGCCGCATTTAAAAAGTAAAGGATGACATCGGCACTTTGATAGTACGTCCACGTCGCTTCCGAGTTCTGTGTATTGGCATCATTCAATCCTGGTGTATCGACGAAGATGACTTTATCTTCCGGGTGCTGCCTTACTTGATCGATCCGGACCGTTTCACCTGGGCGTGCTCCGACCGTTGCCACTTCACGACCAAGAATCGCGTTCAAGGTCGAGGATTTTCCCGCATTGACGTCTCCGATCAGGGCAACCGTCACGTCCTGCTCCAACGATTGATTGAAATCCCGTCGCTCCGATTCAAATGACTGATCAAAAATTTCCTCCAGTTTACGTTTCCGTTTTTGCTGATTGGTCTCAAGTCCTTCACCAAAAAAATCATCCATCGTGATCCCTCCCCCTTCTTCTGCTATCTGTCTTTTCCCGTTATCCCTTGCTTTCAACACAAAGAAGGCAAGGGAACATTGCGTCCACTTGCCGAATTTTAGAGATATGGGCTGCGTCGCTCGAGCAATACCGTATCGCGCCATCTGCCTCCGAGCCGACCAATTCGCTCCCTGCGACCAACTTCGCGAAAATTAAAACGTTCATGAAGGCGCAGACTCGCATGATTTTCCGGAAAAACTTGCGATTGCAGGGTCCAGATGCCGGCTGCTTCACTTGCTTTAATGACGTCTTCCATCAAGCGTGTGCCGACACCTTTACCGCGTGCTTCTTCCGCGATATAAAGACTGATTTCAGCGACACCAGCGTATGCTGGAATCGAAGAAAATGGACTTAATGCGACCCATCCGAGCAGTTGCTCGCCTTCAATCGCAACGAGACGACTGTGTTCATGGTGATGCCTCGTCCATTCTTCGTACGGTAATGCTTCCGTGCGAAACGTCGCGTTCTCCGTCTTTATTCCTTGTTCGTAGATCCGAACGACTTCTGGGTAATCTTCCGCTGTCATTTGACGTATTTCCATTTCATCAGACTCCTTTGTTGCTCACATGCTGATTCTAGTTCGACAGCATGTCAGGAGTCTCCTGTTTAATCGACGGTTCATCAAGTTTTATACTTCTAATCGTACTGCCATTTCTCGACCAAATCGATCCCCGTGGTCGATGAAGCCGAGACTCGCATACAGACGGTGTGCCGCCTGATTATCTGGTCGATAGCCGACGACGATTCGTTTTGCTGCGGGTAACATTCGCATCTCTTCAATCAGGGCTTGCATCGCTAATCGCCCGATCCCGTTCCCTTGCTGCGCCTGATCAATCATGATGCGGTATATCCAGTAACCGTCGAGTTCTTCTAGTTCCGTGTTGTACATCACAAAACCAACAACCGTATCGTCCATCATAATCGCCCGAAGGACAAGGCATGGTTCGAACTTCGCTTGCGCGATCGAATAGACATTCGCTTCCATGAAGTCCTGCTGTTCTGCTGTCAGCGTCAGCTCACAACAAGCTTCCCAATTTTTTGCTGTTACCGGTACGAGTTGAATCATGTTCATCTCCCCTTTTAATTAGACGGGAGTTGCCTCCAGCGTCTGTTGATCACATCGTTGCACGGTGATCGCCCCCTTTCCTTCTCTTTCTTATCGGCTGATTTGATTCATTGTTGAAGGACTGCTGCGTTTTCAAGCACTGCAGGAAGTTCGGCTAACGACGTAATCGTAAACGTGGGCTTGATATCCGTTGCCGACTTTCCTTCTGGATTAAACCAACATGTTGCGATACCGGCTTCGTTCCCACCTGCGATATCAGCTGACAAGGAATCTCCGACGATGATCGTTCGCGCCGGGTCGAATTGCGGAATCCGCGCAAACACATGATTGAAGAAGCCTGCCATCGGCTTTTGGAAACCTGTCTCCTCTGAAACGAAAATCGCTTTAAAGAAGTGCGTTAATCCGGCGCCATCAAGTCGCGCGCGTTGCGTCTTTGATATCCCGTTCGTGACAACGTACATCTCGACGTTCCCTTCTAGTTGCACTAACAGGGCAGTCGCACCCGGAATCAATTCCGTCCCTTGCGCGAGGTATCCGCGATACGTTTCGTCAACTTCTCGTCCGTTGACTTCTCGTCCTTCTTCCGCAAAGAACGTCACGAATCGCGAGTGAATGACTTCCTCCCGTGTCACTTCACCCCGTTCGAGTGCTCTCCAGAGTGCGTGATTGATTTCCTTGTAGCGCGCTTCTCGCTCAGTCGTCCACGTTAGATCTTGTTGCTCAAGCAGACGTCTAAAGGCAATCCGTTCCGTCGCTTCAAAATCAAGTAGTGTATGGTCAATATCGAATAATACTGTTTTATAAAACATATTCACGCACCCTTTCGTACATGTTGTACAGTCGTTGTTTTGCCGCCTAGTTGAAATAACAGAACTCCGCCACCAATCAATAGGACACCGAGTGCTTTCGTCCACGTAAACGGAACGGTCTGTAAACCGAACCAACCGAGCGTATCCCACAGCAAGGCAAACAGGATTTGTGATACCATGACGATCGAAATCGCTCGACTCGGTCCGAGTTGTTGAACGCCTTGCGTCACACAGAGGACGACACCGACACCGATGATCCCACTGAACCAAAACCAAGTTTGCGCCTGTTCGAGTGCAAACAATTGTGACCCTTCGACGATCAAACCAATCATCAGTGAAGCGAGGAACCCGAGTCCAAGGACTAGCGTCGTCGTCGCCCAAGCACCGACATGTTCTTTGACTTTTGCGTTAAACGTATTTTGAATACAAACGAGCATACCCCCACAAAGGGCAAGGATGATTCCCGTAACCATGTTGCACCTCTTTCATTCGTAAATGCTTTCTCCGACGCGTTCCATCAATCCGTCTCGATCAATGATCTCAATCGTATGCTGCGTTCGGCGAATCAACCCATCGTCGACGAACTGACGTAAGACACGGTTGACATGACGGTAGCTCGTCCCGATCAAATCTGCTGCATCGACGAGTTCCTTACTCGCAAAAGCATCCGTATTAGGTGTCATCGACAGCAAATAACTGGCTAGCCGAACTTCAACCGGGTACAACAAATTGAAGCTGAGCGTATGCGATTTTAATTCAAACTTTTTCGTGATCGTCTCGAGTAAAAATAATAAAAAGGCAGAATGATGTACACGTGCCTCTTCTAAATCCGGATAAGCGATCCGTAAGACGGTCACTGGTGTCACTGCCTCGACCGTGTTCATCAAATCAATCTTTCGGACGAACTCAATATCGCCGACGAGATCAAACGGATGCTTGAAGGACAACACGAGACGTTTCCCCGTTGCCGACATATGCGTGATTTTCAATTTGCCTTCGACGAGCAGGTAGAGTTCATGCGCAACATCGCCTTGCCGACATAAGGTCTCACCCGGTGCGAACGTCTGGATGTGCATCGCTTTGCGTAACGATGCATCAAAGACATGCGTTAACTGATACCATTCCAAATAGGTTACAATGTTCGTCACGCTTTCTCCTCCTTAGCTTTTTAAGATGAAGATCCCCGCAATCATCATCAAGATGCCGATGATCTGCGGTCCCCGCAGTCGACGTTTCATGACACCAAACCAGCCTCTTCCGTCAATCCAGAGTGCAAGCGCTAATTGCGCCAATAAAAAGAGCGAAATCGTCAAGGTCACGCCCATCCGGTGGACAGCCGTCATGTTGCTGAATAATATGATCGCTGCAAAGGCACCTCCTGCCAGATAAAGCGGTTTGACACGTCGCATCGCCGAAAAACTGCGATCCCGTAAGACGATCGCTAAGAGGATCGCAACGATGAACCCGGTCATCTGTGTAATCGTTGCCGCTTGCCACGTCCCGATCGTTTGACTAATCCGGGCATTGGCAACACTTTGAAGCGTTAAGAAAAAGCCACCAGCAATCGCAAATAAGACACCACGCATGTACATACTCCTCTCTCGTTCCATGATACTCTCATTTAACGAGAGTCTTTCTGATTTGAACAGGACATTTGTCCTGAGATGTTCCGAAGTTTAGAAATCATGATGAGTAAATAGAATTTCATACAACTCCAAGTGTATCAAAAGGGGCTGACTCAAAAAAAGAATGACGCGTCTTTTCACGCCCTTTCCTCAGGCGAGACACAAGCCAGTTTTCCTGCTTC
>NZ_DGYQ01000011.1:0-16625 GCF_002396765.1 Exiguobacterium sp. UBA5002 | reverse complement strand
GGGTCTTGTTCGTCTCTGACAACGCACAAATGCGTTTTTCCTGTAGGAGTGGCGTGTGACGCGTCATTCTTTTTATTACGAGATAAGGGGGAACAGATTGATGATCTGTCCCCCCCTTACCTTTGTAGAGACTGACTTTTGAGTCAGCCTCTTGATGTGTTTAAATAGTTCATGCTTCTTCTTCCAATCGTTTAATCGCTTCATCCAGCTGTTCCTGATCCTCTTCCGACAACTTCGGATATTGCGGATCAATTTCCTTCAGGACGTCATTCATGACTTCGGTGACGATATAGCGGGAATACCATTCGTCATCTGCCGGTAAAATATACCATGGTGCATACGATGTCGATGTCGCTGAGACAAGCTCAGCAAAAATCTCATGGTATTCGTCCCAGTGCTTGCGTTCCTCAATGTCATTAAACGAGAATTCGAAGTTTTTCGTTGGATCTTTCAGACGAGTCAACAGCCGTTGCCGTTGCTCCTCCTTTGAGACATGAAACAAAAACTTGACGACCCGGAAGCCGTTCTCGACGAGATAGCGTTCAAAGTCATTGATTTGACGGTAGCGCATCTGCCACACATCTCCGTCATCCGGCTTTTCTTCCTCCTCGAGCAAATCATGGATTCGTGGTGCAATGACTTCCTCATAATAGGAGCGATTTAAGATGCCGACTCCCCCTTTTTCCGGTAGTCCTTCGTGGATTCGCCATAGGTAGTCATGTTTTTGCTCCGTATCCGACGGTTTTTTGACGGAAATCGTTCGGAGTCCTTGTGCGTTCAAGTTAGAAAAGATATAGCTGATCGCCTCATCCTTCCCTGCTGCATCAATCGCTTGCAGGATGACGAGGACGCCATTTTTCTCTTCGGCATGCAAACGCCAATGTAACTCTTGTAACGTCTCAACACTTTTTGGAATCCGTTTCTCTCGCAATTCTGCTTCCGAAATTTTATGTTCTTCTGATGTCGGGTAATTCGAAAACGAGACTTGCTCGCCTTCCTTAACACGATAGGATGACAGTTTCATGGTAGGACTCCTCCTTTAATTGCTTCTAAAGGGGGTTTACCCAACTCACTCACCCTGAAAACGTTCAGATGAACTTATTTTTTCAAAAGAAGGCGAACTCCCTCTTCAAGTGTCGTCACGGGACGACCAAGTAATGCTTCAAAATCAGTACTTTCTACTGCCAGAGTCCCTGCTGCGATATCTGCCTGGATACCAGTCAGCATTGGAATCAAGAAGTCAGGTAAGCCAGCTGCTTGCATCCGCTCACCATATGTCGCTTCATCCACTTCATCTAAAGCGACCGATCGGTTAAGCACTTGTCCGACTGCAGTCGCGAGTTCTGCTTGTGTATGCAACGGACCCGATAGTTCATAGATGGGGTTTGGATGCTCAAGCGTCAGTCCCGTCGCAATGGCTAGCGCATACTCATCTTGTAACGCCCATCCGACTTTCCCTTCGCCTGCTGCCGTTAACCAGTCTGCGCCTTGCGCGACGGCGTCAATCGTTCCGAGTTCATTTTCGAGATACCAGTTGTTACGGAAAAAGACATACGGGATACCTGTCGCTTGAATCGATTCCTCTGTGACACGATGCGTTCGAGCAAGTCCGTTCGTACTGTGTGCCGCATTGGCGATACTCGTATAGCCGATCAGCTTGACGCCTGCCGCTTGTGCTGCCGTGACAGCGGCTTGATGTTGCCGGATCCGTGTTGCTTCTTCACCGTCCGTCGAGATGATCAGCAGACGATCGATGTCTTGAAACGCGTGTCCGAGTGTTTCCGGCTGATCAAAATCACCATGCCGGACATCGATTCCTTGTGCTGCAAGCTCTGTTGCTTTTTCAACGTCGCGGACACTAACCGCTACATGTTCGTTGCCGACTTGTTCACTGAGGTGCTGCACGATCCGCGCGCCTAATTTTCCGGTTGCTCCTGTAATTAACCATTTCATGATGAAACCACTCCTTTGAAGTTTGATGTTGTTCTTCATGATACGCCAGGTGATACACTAAAAAAAGTAGGCACTTATCTGAAACTAGGTCCCTCAAAACGAACCAATGGGAGAGGATGAACGTGGCTGTATTCGATTCAACAACTAATCAACGGACGGCTTGTCCAGTCACTCGGGTCCAACAGATGGTCGCTGGCAAATGGAAGATCATCTTGCTGTGGCACCTGACACACGGGACACATCGTTTTCATGAACTGCAACAATTAACAGGTATCTCTAAGGGAACATTGACACGTCAGCTACGTGAGCTTGAAGCGGATGGGTTGATTCAACGGCACGTCTTTGGCGAAGTTCCCCCTCGTGTTGAATATTCTCTAACGGATGCCGGACATAGTTTTTTACCGATTCTTGACCAAATGGCAGCTTGGAGTGAGCAACACTTCCAGGGTGAATGATCGTGAGTAACAAAAAAACATGCGCTTCTTCTCGATTCAGAAAAGAAATGCATGTTGTCGTTCTCATTCCGTTGCTGTCACCGTCTGACGTAAGTGGGTGTCGATCGCTTCTGCGACGCGTAATCCGGAGATGACAGCACTCTCGACGCGCGTCCGCCCTGATGCATCATCGGCTTCAAGGAACGCATCACCAGCAAGCCAAAGTGGATGTGACGACAGTTTCAAATGCGGTGTCCGGTAAACTGCGCGTGCCTGAGCGTAACGCCAACGCTTGAGCTGGCGGGAGATAATCGTCACTGGTCCGAGTTGCTGTTGTAACAGATGCTCGACTTCCGCGAGTGTCTCTTCTTCTGGGCGCTCGTACCAGTCTTCACTGAAGCGAGCTGTCATATAGACGCTCAGGAGTGTCGTCTTCGAAATCTGTTTCTCGGCATTATTGACGAGCTTTAACATCCCATCGACGAGTTGTTCGTCTTGTAAGCCAACTTCCCCGATCGTCAGTCGCTCTTCGATTTCAAACAGACCCACGAATGTCGGCTCGAACGTCACTTGGCGTAACTGCTCATGATCGTCCTCTCCGAGCGCCAGATCAGAAGCCTGCAACAGTTCATATGCTTGCGGTACAGGCGCCGTCACAAGTAACGCATCATACGCACCTTGATGATCCGTCGCTTGTGTGACGAGTTCGTCCTCCATTGCCGTAATATGCGTGACCTGTTCATTCAACTGGATGGGAATCCCTCGACCAATCGCTTGTACGAGTTGATTCATGCCGTCCGTCGCGACATAGCGTGGAAAATCCGTTCCGAACCATTTACGAACCCACCCTTTCTCAAGCCAGTCGTCGACTTCGCGTCCTAACTCTTCCGTCCGAACCGTGAAGAAGACGGCACCATGATCCGCTGTTCCTTCATCAATCCGACGAGTCGCCATTCGCCCCCCGACGCTCTGGCTTTTTTCGATGATTTCAACAGCATGTCCTGCTGCCTGCAATTGACGTGCCGCAAAAATTCCGGCGAGTCCACCACCGATGATTCCGATTCGTTTCCCTGTCATCTCGCTTCCCCCTCATATTCCTCATTTCTCTAAGTATAGAGGTTTCTTCCAAGACATGGGTGAATCAATACCCGTCCGATATGCTCGTCATCTGTAATTCCTGCTCGATGAGCATGATGTTCTCCTCAAAGAACACCCGGTGCTCTTCTAGTCCACGTTTGATGCACCAGCCGACGGCCGTGAGTGCTTCCCACAAACGATAGTATGCTAGATACGTCTCAATCAGCACGTCTGGGTGTAATGTCGCGTATCCTTCTTGAAATGCCGTGACGTAAATGGAACCGAACGTATTGAGATTACGGACGATCTTCGTGAAGTCCATCTCGACGGCCCCGTAGCGGGTCGTCTCGAAATCGATCACCCCTGTGACTTGATCACCTACCGTCAGTAAATTTGCTAGGCGGAAGTCACAATGTGTGGCAACGGGACGTGAAGGCTCCGGTAACGACTGTTCTCGTCTGACTAACTCTGTTTGGATGTTCTCTAAAAAACTGGGATCGAGTTCGGTCGTGATGAACGGCATGAATCCATCGAGTTTTTCATTCCGGAAGCGTCGCCAGTCCTGAACCGGATAGGCATAAAATCCATCTTCCGTATACTCGCCGTAATCTTCTCCTGTACACGTATGCAGCATTGCGAGCGTTCGACCAATTTCGTACGCCAATTTTTTATTCATCGTGATCGGTGCCTGTCCCGCTAAGGCAGCAAGTACGAACGCCCCGGTCGTCTGCCCGGGAGCTGCTTCAACTAAGATGTGCGGCACGGGTACAAATTCTTCTAGTGCATGAATCCAGCCACGTTCCCGGTACCACTTTTCAGCCGTATACGGGCGCTTCAAGAAGACGACCTGACCATCCGTTAGGACGAGACGATCGACTTCAGAACTATACGATTCGTCGACAGTCGCGCATGCTGCGACGTCGAGTTGAAAATGTTCAATCCATTCGTCTCGCGTCATTCCGTCGTTCCCACTATTTTCTGTAGCGTTTCACCTGGTAGACCGTCAATCGGTCCAACATAGGTCGATTCAAAACCTAATCCGATCAAAATACGGCGCGACGCTTCATGTGCTGGATCAATCGTCGCCGTGACGACCTGTAGCTCTTCTTCTGTCGCTAACTGTAAGAGACGCTCTGCAATGGCTGTGCCGTATCCGCGTCCCCACTGATCGGGTAGTAGCATGTAACCGAGCTCTGCTTCGAACGGTTGCGTTTGACTCCGGGTCATGTGCCCGATTCCAATCCATGTCTCTTCGGTATAAATCAGATACGATCCGAGTCGGTCGTGCTGCTGTTGTTCAAGGATTCGCTCAAAGCGTTGTTTCGTTTCCGTATCTGTTAATGCCTGTTCCGTGATGTAACGCATGACACGTTCATCTTGGACGAGCGTCGCGTAGCGATCGTAGTCAGACGCTGTCATTTTTCGTAATTCAATCATCTTATTCTCCTCTTCATGTCCGGTAGTCCTTGTGGGTTGGGGTGAAGACATCTTCCGTCGACGGACGAACAATCGCAAAATGTTCGACGTTATAATGACCATGCAAGACTTGATTGTGGTGGGCGATCATTTGCTCCGGCGTCAGGACATCGGACCCGTTCGTCGTATGCCCGTCGGCAACGAGTGTGACATCAAAACCATGTACTGTCGCACTGCGTACCGCAGTATCGATGCAGTGTTCCGTCTTACAACCTAAGACGATTAGATGTTCAATTGATGCTTGGCGTAGATGATCGAGCAATGGGGTACCATGAAACGCATTCGTCGCCGCTTTATCGAACGTGACACTGGACGTTGGAACGGGAATCGAGTCATGGACTGCAAACCCAGGTCCTGTTCCGCCAGCGACGTCCAAATCCCGAATGAAAACGACCGGAACGTTTCGTTCGTCTGCTTCAAGTACGACCGCTTCGATGACATGCGCGACTTGCTCTTTTAAGTATACCGGACGTTCTTCCGTGTTCCCGTCGACGAGTTCCTGTTGAAAATCAATCACTAGGACTGCTTGTTTCATCGTCATGTTCCTCCTTGTAAAATCGACTGTTTGTTTCCTTCCCGTTCATCTGAATGATTTCCTGCTCCTGACAGACACGAAACTTTTTAGCTGTTGGATTCGTTAAGAAGAAGGAAAGGATGTGTCTGGATGATTTGGTTTGGCGTCATCTTCTTATGTGTGCTTCTCGTCAATCTGACACTGGAGAAGCTGATCATGAACCGGACGATGACAGGTCGCTGGTTCGTCCGCAACTTACTCATTTGTCTCGGGATCACTCTCTTATTATTCGGGATCGAACGTTATGTCCTATCCGGTCTGTAAAAAAAGCAGATAGCGATTTTTCGCTACCTGCTTTTTTAGTTAATAGACTTCGTAATTTTGCCCTGTCTGTACCCCTTCGACACTCTTTTCGAACGCCGTCGCGACACGTGACGCCGGAACGGCTTCAAAACCACGGAAGAAGGGTCCGTACTTTTCAAGCGACTCGATCAGTACGTTCGGACTGACACTGTTGATCCGAATACCTCGTGGCATCTCGATCGCTGCTGCGTGAACGAACGCTTTGACCCCACCGTTCGCAAGCGCAGCGGATGCGCCTTGGCGAATCGGATCGTCCATCATGATGCCGGTCGTCAGCGTAAAGCTTCCCCCGTCTCGTACTGACTCTAAACCAAGCAAGACAAGATTGACCTGACCTTTTAGTTTACTGTCGATTCCGATTTGATTAAGCTCCGGTGTTAAGTCCGTCAATGGACCGAAATGAGCACCACCTGTGGCACTGATGACGGCATCAACAGAACCGACTGTTTCATACATCGCCCGAATACTTTCCTCTGATGTGATGTCGACTTGTACATCCGCTCCGCTTCGTCCGGCACGAATGATGTCATGACGCTCACTCAACCGTTCGACGACTGCCTGCCCAATCGTTCCGCTTGCTCCTACTACTAAAATTCGCATGATCCCTTCCCCTTTCACGTATCGCTTACCTATTTAGCCTACTGCACAGCAGATGATGGTTTCAAGGATTCTACCGGATGCGTCTTCAAGAAGATGAGGATTTCTTCGAACAAACGTTGTTTATCCCGATCGAGTGTCAGTAGATGTTTACTGTTCGGAAGAAGGACCTTTTTCTGATCTCGGCTCGGCACTGTCTTTTCGATTCGCTCGAGACTTGCATGATATACGGCATCATCTAATGCGCCAAGGAATAGAGCGATGGGCTGTGTGATCTTCGGCAAGACGACTCTTGTGTCGAGGATGAACTGTTGCAGTGCTCGTAAGTCTTTTTCTGGGCGTGGAAAATGACGGTCGACAAAGTCTGCGATCCACTCCGGCGAACGATCGTCAAATTGAAAATACCGTTCCGTATAACGAAGGACGCGGTGCTCGAGTCCGGCAATCGTCCGCTCAAGAATCGGCGTCGAGAGTATGATGAGTCCGGCACATCCTGACTGTTCTGCCAGTCGAAGAGCCATCACCCCACCGAGTGATTGCCCAATCAAAAAGAAGTCTTTGTGCCCTTGCTCATGTAAAAAGGCGCATCCGTCTTGCGCGGACTGCCAGACGTCTTCGATCGTCGTCGCAAACAAGCGCTCCGGCGATTCCCCGTGCCCAGCATAATTAGGCGCGTAACAGGTATAGCCGGCTGCATGTAAAAAACGAGCTAGTCCCCGCATCTCGTTCGCACTCCCGGTAAAGCTATGTAACAGCAAAACAGCAGGTCCGGGTCCTTCTAAGTACAGATCCTTTGATTTTGTGATCATGCGCGCATCTCCTTTTTATCTCTTCACACTTCCTCCACCGAAGTATTCTCCCGTAACGATTTTATAATCTGAAAGCCAGGGTAGTTCGCTTCAGATCGTCGTTCGCTATTTGAGCGGTAATAAGCATTCCAGTAACTGATCATCCGGTCTTCGATCCGCTTCATGTATGCCGGATCATTGGAGACGAATCGCCGCTTCACTTCCAGATCCCATTGCTCGATCACAGGTACGATGATATCAACGATTTCACAGACGTATTCACTAGCAAGTTCAAGAATATAGATGAGTATCCATTCATCTTGTTGATTTGTTTTGAGTAACTGACGGAGATAACGTTCACGGATGTGACCATCATGGTGACGGGTGTAAAGGCAAAATAACATCGTTTTTTGAGTCGACGTCAGTTGTTTAATCCGCTCCGAGTCAACCTCTGGTACATATAAGCGAGTCGGAATCTGTATCTGGTCGTGCTCTGTATTTACTTCGATCGCCCCGGGTGATAAACGCGTCCAAGCAAACGGTAGACACGCTTGGACGATTCGGACGTCCTGTTTATATCGTTTAGGAAATGCGGTAATCCAGCGATTCATCTTATTATCCCCCCTATATAAAAAACTCCAAACGGCAGACACTTTCGTGCCTATCGTTTGGAGTCGATTTATTTTCTTATTCAACCGTTACTGACTTCGCCAAGTTACGTGGCTTATCGACGTCACAGTCGCGACCGAGTGCCGCGTAGTATGAAATCAATTGAAGTGGCAAGACAGACAAGAGCGGTGACAAGAGTGGCTCGACTGCTGGGATGACGAATGCATCCGTCGGCAATTCAAGACCTTCTGCTGCGATGACACACGCGTTTGCACCACGTGCGACGACTTCCTTGACGTTCCCACGGTTGTTGAGGTGAACATGTGGTTGTGTCACGAGCGCGATGACCGGTGTGTTGTCTTCGATCAAAGCGATCGGACCGTGCTTGAGCTCTCCACCCGCGTATCCTTCTGCTTGGATATACGAGATCTCTTTGAGTTTCAATGCACCTTCCATCCCGACGTATGCATCTTGTCCACGACCGATGAAGAACGCGTTACGTGACTCAGACAAGTATTCTGTCGCGATTTCTTGGAAACGATCCTTTTGAGACATGACCGATTCCATCGCACTTGAGATTTTACCGAGTTCCTTCATGAGATCGAAGTTGACGGCAACTCCTTTTGCTTGAGCAAGGTCAAACGCAAGGACAGCAAGGACAGCGATTTGAGCTGTATACGCTTTTGTTGAAGCAACGGCGATTTCTGGACCCGCGTGGAGCAACAATGTTGCGTTCGCTTCACGTGACAATGTTGATCCTGGAACGTTCGTGATCGTCAGTGCCGGGTGACCAAGTTTCTTCGCTTCGACGAGAACGGCACGGCTATCCGCTGTTTCACCTGATTGTGAAAGGAAGAGGAAGAGCGGTTTCTCTGTCAATAATGGCATGTTGTATCCGAACTCAGAAGAGATGTGCACTTCTGTCGGGATGCCTGCGATTTGTTCGATCAACTGTTTCCCGATCAAACCAGCATGGTAGCTTGTTCCGCAACCAATGATATAGACACGGTCACGACCGAGTACGAGATCACGGACCGATTGGTCGAGTGTGATGTCGCCTGCTTCGTTTTGATATTTTTGAACGATGTTACGAATGACCGCTGGTTGCTCATCCATCTCTTTGAGCATGTAGTGCGCGTACGTTCCTTTTTCGATGTCTGATGCATCGATTTCAGCCGTGTATGCTTCACGCTCTTGAACGTTCCCATCGAGATCTTGGATCGTGACGCTATCACGCGTCAAGATGATCATCTCGCCATCATGCAACTCGATGAATTGATCCGTTACTTGTAACATTGCCATTGCGTCTGATGCGACGACGTTGAACGTACCATCACCGAGACCAACGAGAAGTGGTGATTTGTTTTTTGCGACGTATAAGACGTCTGGATTTTCAGCATCGATCAATGCGAGGGCATACGAACCGTGCAAGACACGGAGTGTTTGACGGAATGCTTCCGCGACGTCACCTGTCTCGTTGAAGTTCTTTTCGATCATCTGAACGATGACTTCTGTATCCGTGTCGCTGAGGAGATCGACATTCAATTCTGCTTTCAACTGCTCATCGTTCTCGATGACACCGTTGTGCACGAGTGTGAAACGTGTTGACGCACTTTGGTGCGGGTGCGCGTTTGGTACGCTTGGGACACCGTGTGTCGCCCAGCGTGTGTGTCCGATTCCGACTGTGCCGTCTGCATCTGCAGGAACGACTTCGCGTAGCGCAGCAATCCGGCCTACTTCTTTGTAGACTTGGACGCCGTCGTTGACGAACGCAAGACCTGCCGAGTCATAGCCGCGGTACTCGAGCTTCTCGAGACCTTTTAATAAAATTTCCTTCGTGTTGACCTGTCCGATCATACCTACGATTCCGCACATGTTACATCTCTCCATTTACAAGTATTTCCCTAAAGAGGAAACGGCTCTTGTTGAGAGGATCCCGATCGGTCTGTTTGTCCGTCCAATCACTTGAACGATTTCAGAACGATTTACGGTATGGATCTGGTACCGGGAGGCATCCGCCGAATGATTCGATAAACCTCCACCTCGTCAGCTTTCATCCTATGAAGAAAGCCCTGGCGCTTCTTGTTTCCGTCTGACCCCGTTTCTGTCCGACTTCACCATCATACGAACTTTAATGTGAAAAAGCAAGAAAGGTAACGTATTTGTAACTATTCCCGATATTTTTCTAATCAATACGTATAATCCCTATATTTTGTAAAAATCTCAATCTGTTTTTCTAAAATAATTGTAAAAAAAGAAGCAGAGCAATCGCTCTGCTTCGGGCTACTTAGTTTTCTTGTAACGCGTAGTTCTCACGAACGACGTTCGCGATCCGTTCGACGTATGCATCACATGCTTCTTGTGTCGGAGCTTCTGCCATGACACGAACGAGTGGTTCTGTTCCTGACGCACGAACGAGGATCCGTCCGTTCCCCGCCATCTCTGCTTCGACTTCAGCAATGATCGCTTGCACGGCAGGACCGCTCATTGCGCCATTTTTGTCTGAAACACGGATGTTTACGAGACGTTGTGGGAAGATCGGCATCTCAGCTGCAAGTTCCGATAACTTCTTCCCTGTCGCTTTCATGATTTGCAACAACTGGACGCCTGATAACATGCCGTCCCCTGTCGTTGAGTAATCCATGAAGATGATATGACCCGACTGTTCGCCACCGAGTGTATAGTCGTTCTTACGCATCTCTTCGACGACATAACGGTCACCGACTGCTGTCTGAAGCGCCGTCATTCCGTTTTCTTCGACGGTTTTATGGAAACCGAGGTTACTCATGACCGTCGCGACGATCGTGTTGTCTTTTAGACGACCGAGTTCGTTCAAGTATTTCCCGCAGATGAACATGATTTTATCGCCATCGACGATATCGCCGTTCTCATCGACTGCAATCAAGCGGTCGCCGTCTCCATCAAACGATAAACCAACATCTGCGCCTTTTTCCTTAACGAAGGCAGCAAGATGTTCAGGGTGTGTCGAACCAACACCATCATTGATGTTGAGTCCGTTCGGAGTTGTACCGATCGTCGATACTTCCGCTTCCAAGTCACCGAATAGACGTGGTGCGAGGCTTGACGTCGCCCCGTGTGCGCCGTCGATCGCGACATGGATGCCTGAGAAATCTTCATCCGATGTCTGACGAAGCATGTGGAGATATTTCTGAGCCCCTTCATAGTAATCATGAACGAAGCCGAGTTCTTTTCCGGCTGGACGTGGCAATGTATCTTCTGCTTCGTCGAGCAATGCTTCAATTTCAAGTTCTGTTGCGTCATCGAGCTTAAAGCCGTCTGAACCGAAGAACTTGATCCCGTTATCTTCAACTGGATTGTGCGATGCAGAGATCATGACTCCGGCTGTCGCATCCATCGTTTTTGTCAGGTACGCGACACCTGGTGTCGAGATGACACCAAGACGCATGACTTCTGCACCGATTGATAACAGACCCGCGATGAGTGCATTCTCAAGCATTTGACCAGATACACGTGTATCGCGTCCAATCAAGACTTTTGGTCGTGTGCTTTCGTGTTTCGTCAACACGTAACCACCTGTTCGACCGAGGCGATACGCAAGTTCCGGTGTCAATTCTACGTTTGCGACGCCGCGTACGCCGTCAGTTCCAAAATACTTACCCATGTGTTATTTCCTCATTTCACTAATTTGTTTTAATTGGTCGGAATCGATGTCAGGGGAATCGCTTTTAATGTGACATCCATATTATCCGGACGCAGGACATCAAAGGCTTTTGATGTCTGATACGAGATCGGCAATCCATGCGTTCCTTCTTTTAATCCTGTCACGTCGATGACCGCTTTGATATCCGTCGCATCAATCGATGCTAAATCAGATTCTTTCCCACGGACGACGACATCAATCGTTTGATTATAATCAATCGTATACTTTGATTCATCGAATCCATTCAACGTGACCGTCACACCCGGAATCGTTTTCTCCGCTCGATCCTCGACGGTTTCTGTCGTCGAATTGGCATTTTCTTTTTCGACGACGATATTGACGGTGACCTGTGTCGGATCCATCGCCGTCGCGTTTTCCGGTTCGACGAGTTTGACGGTTTTTTCCGTCGTCTTCGTCAATCCTTTGAGCGAGACCGCTTCCGTATCGACGGAACCGATGCGCTCTAATTCCTCTTTTGTTCCATATAGACGAGCTTCCGTCGTGACAGGAACAATCTTGACGACGGTATACCCCTTTTTGACGTTGTCTTTTGTCTTCACATTAATCGGTACCGTCTTACTTTCCTTATAGATCGGTACTGTGATTTCTAATTGTTCCGGTTGATAAGATGCATTGATCGTATTCCCGTTCGTATCAGTCGCTTTAGCATTGAACGTCTCTTTGAACGTCTCTGCCCGATCGGTCACATCGATCGGTACTTGGATCGCTGAAATCGCCTGTAACTTCTCTGCGCCTCCCGTGACTTCAACAGTTTGTTGGTTCGGCTGCGCTTCCCCAGCGACATATCCTTCAGCGATTTTATTTTTATTGAGTAAGGCGACTTGTACCGGTACTTCCTTTGTAATCTTCTTATCGAGGAAAACTTCGATCGTCTCCTGTTTTGGTGTCACCTCGACATCTTTTCCGAAGCCAGTTGCTGTGACACGGACACGATGATAGCCAGGGTCGAGTCCTTTCAAATCAATCGATAATCCAAAATCTTGGACGAGCCGGAGCATCGTCAAGCTACTCGACGGACCTTTGACGGTCACTTCCATACTATCTGGAATATTATAGGCGACCCACTGCGATTCATCATACTGGACCGTGACCGGCACGTCAAATTTCGTCGAACCTTGTCCTGCGATCGGTAATAGACTAGCAGCATCACTTTTTCCCGTCGTATTCGAACCTGCGACCATCAAATACAACATGACGGCTAAGGCGACGGCAACGATGCGTAAAAACCAGCGTTCATTGAACCACTTTTCGAACATTATTTTTTCGCCCCCATCCAGTTCAAGAAGGAAGTATTCGTCGGTTCGGCCTTGACGATCGACTCAAGTAACTTTGTCCGTAATGATTCTTCGTCGAGTTCCCGGTACAGACGTCCATTGATAGCGAGTGAGACACCACCCGTTTCTTCCGAGACGACGAGCGTGACGCTATCCGTCACCTCACTGACACCGATGGCAGCACGGTGACGTGTTCCAAGCTCTTTTGAGATATGTGCACTCTCAGACAGCGGTAAGTAACAAGCGGCTGCTGCTAACTTGCCTTGCTGGACGATGACGGCACCATCATGTAAGGGTGTATTCGGAATGAACAAGTTGATCAGCAACTGACTCGTGATTTGTGAACCGAGCGGAATGCCCGTCTCCACGTATTCACTTAGTCCTGTCTCGCGTTCAATCGTCACGAGTGCTCCGATACGACGTTTTGACATGTACTGGGCAGACGATACGAGTGCATCGACGATTCGAACTTGTTCATCTTCATCACTGATGGCACTACGTGAGAAGAATTTACTCGTTCGTCCTAAGTGTTCCAGTCCACGCCTTAGTTCGGGTTGGAAGATGATGATAATCCCCAGTAACCCGTAGGTGATGATTTGATTCAATAAGAATTGCAATGTTTTGAGTCCAAAAAAGCCACTCAAGAACCAACTGATCAAAATGACCGAGATCCCTTTAATGAGCTGGACTGCTTTTGTTCCTTTGACAATGATCATGAGACGGTAAATGACGAAAGTCACGACCGCAATATCAATCACGTCATTAATATAATCGTACCAATGTACGTTTTCTCCCAGTTTCAACAATTGAAATTGAAGTGGTTGCCAGCTGAAGTAATTCACCAACCGTGCCCCCTAACTCATCTGATTTAAACAGTTTCCATTATAGCACAAAGGGACGAGTTCGACTCGTCCCAGCTGATTATTGAAATAGACGCTTGATTCCGTACCAAACGCGTTCGAATAATTGATCAATTTCCTTGATTTCTCCGGTCACGCTACCAGCACTCGCCGTGTAAGCTTTCCCGTCAACGGTCATGACATCGCCATTGACTTTCCCTTCGATTCGGACGTTCCCACCTTCGACATATAGATCTTGATCGACCGTGACGCCTTTCGGGACGACGACCTCGCCATTTTGAGCGACGATACCTGGTGCATTCGTATAGGATAAGTCATGTTCTTCTTGTGCCATATAACCACCTAGGCTACCGACCGACAAGAGTAAGAAAACAGCCGCTGCCGCGAGCAATGGGTACTGCTTCATCTTACCTCCAAAACGAGACGGTTGCGGTTGGTGTAGCAAAGCAGCGCTTGGCGTCTCCACCTGTTCAGGCAATTGTGCCAGCACGCGGGATGTAAAATCTGCCGATAATTTAGGCGCTGGAAGTTGACGCAGTCGAGCATCAAGGAGCCGATACTCTTCGAACTCGTCCATCGCGTCTACTTCTCGTAACTCTGCTTCTAATCGCTCGAATTCCTCAGGTGGTTGGTTTTGGTCTAAATAATCCTGGATCCGTTCATGTACATGCTCTCGTGACATGGTGAGTTCCTCCTTCTCATCGTTTAGCAAAATGCTTCTTCAGCGCTTCTCGTCCACGATGAATTCTAGTTTTGACAGTAGCGACAGGTAATTCGATCATTTCACTGATTTCCTTTAGCGAAAGATCTTCTACATATTTCAGGACGAGTGGGACACGGTATTTTTCTGGTAAAGCTGCAATCGCGTCCCCAACTTCGTTTCGTTGCTCGTTATCGACCACTTGGTCCTCCGGCAAGGTGTCCTTGCTCTCGAGTTGTGAATACAATGTCAGTCCTTCAGTACCTGACATCTCAGCATCAAGAGAATAGTCAGGTTTCTTTTTCCGTAATCGGTCAATCGATACGTTCGTGACGATTCGGTACAACCAAGTCCGGAACTTCCATTGTGCATTATACGAATCAATCTTCGTAAATACACGGATGAAGGCTTCCTGTGTCGCATCCTCCGCTTCCATTCGATCGCGCAAGACGCGGAAAGCCACAAGAAAGGCACCTTCCTTATATAGATCAACAAGTGCCGCGAATGCATCACGGTCTCCCTGCTTCACTCGCTCAATTAAGCGTAGTGTCGTTTCTTCCACTTTGAATACCCCCCGCTCTATGCGGTCAATCTCTTATACGAAGTCGACCGATAAATGTTTCATCTCCTTTTAAATTGTAACAAAAAAAACTTGAACCCCGATGAAAAGAGTTCAAGTTCTATCCATTATTTTACTAAGCGATGTGTTTCCATTGCCAAAAGTAGATCTCCGATCAGTTCATTCGCAAGTTCTGCTGTTCCGTTTCCTTCTTCAAGCAACGGATTCACTTCAACGAATTCAGCTGCAATGAAATCTTCTGCCGTTGCGCAATGCTTGAGCACTGTCTTCGCATCGTCTAAGAAAATACCGTCAGCGACACGTGTTCCTGTACCGACGACGAGTGATGGATCGAGACCATCCATATCAAAGCTAAGATAGAACGCATCCGTCGTTTCCTTCAAATAGGCAATCGCTTCTTCCATGATCGCGTCCATTCCCCGAGTTCGGATTGCTTCCATATCATAGACACGAATACCAAGACGATCAATCAGCTCTTGTTCTCCTGGATCAACGTCACGTAATCCGATGAAGACGAGATGTTCCGGTTGCAACTTGATATCGGTTCCTCCGACTTCGGTTAAACGCTGATGTCCTTCCCCAAGGGCTACAGCGAGCGGCATACCGTGGATGTTACCAGACGGTGATGTTTCCGGTGTATTCAAATCACCGTGTGCATCGAACCAGATGACTCCAAGACGTGGTACAGTCTGACGTAACCCTGCAATCGTTCCGATCGCCATGCTGTGATCACCACCGACTAATAACGGAAAACGTTGCTCCGATAACGCATCATGTACAATTAGATGCAAGTCATTCGTCGTATGGACGACGCCTTCAAGACGTTTCAGCTTCGGATCTTCTTCTCGGGCCGCATCCTCGGATAAAACAGCCGCTTCCCCGTAGCGTACTGCTTCTTGTCCCCGTGCTTCGAGTGTCGCGAGTAGACCCGCTTTTTCGACAGCAGCAGGTCCGTGTTCAGTGCCTGGCTTTCCTTGTCCATAACGGTACGGTACGCTGATATACGCGATGTTCATACGATATTCCCCCTATGTCATAGTCACTTCTACATATATTGTAAGCGGTAACAAACAAGTGGTTCAACTCAACAAAAAAACGCATGAATATACAAAAAAACACCGTGAAGGGAATCACGGTGTTCTTGCGTACGTACTCTGGTTATGCTTGGCATTTCATATAAAAAAAACTTAAGACGAACGAAACTCGCTTAAGATCTTTAAATAAAATTGGTGGAGCCTAGCGGGATCGAACCGCTGACCTCCTGCGTGCAAGGCAGGCGCTCTCCCAGCTGAGCTAAGGCCCCGAAAGAAAAAGCGGAAGACGGGATTCGAACCCGCGACCCCGACCTTGGCAAGGTCGTATTCTACCACTGAACTACTTCCGCAAGAAATGAGCCATGCAGGATTCGAACCTGCGACCCTCTGATTAAAAGTCAGATGCTCTACCAACTGAGCTAATGGCTCGACATGGTGGGGGGGGGCGGATTCGAACCGCCGAACCCGAGGGAGCGGATTTACAGTCCGCCGCGTTTAGCCACTTCGCTACCCCCCCAGTTTGTCTAGGAAACTTATACGATTGAGAAAAAACAGTGCCGGCAACAGGAGTCGAACCCGCGACCTACTGATTACAAGTCAGTTGCTCTACCAATTGAGCTAAGTCGGCTAAATGGTGGAGGATGACGGGATCGAACCGCCGAC